>MWBO01000033.1 GCA_002071685.1 candidate division WS2 bacterium ADurb.Bin280
TAGCTGAGGCGTACTTTGGCAATGAAAGAAGCATGATCAGATTTGATATGAGTGAGTTCCAGGAAAAGCAATCAGTTTATCGCTTAATTGGTTCGCCACCGGCTGCCGGAAGCGATGGTGAGAAAGGGCAACTGACAACGGCGGTTTCTGATAATCCCTTCTCGCTTATATTATTTGATGAAATTGAGAAAGCGCATCCAGATATATTGACTTTATTTTTACAGGTATTCGACGACGGGAGATTGACCGATGGTACGGGTAAGACGGTTGATTTTACAAACGCAATTATTATCTGTACCTCAAATGCCGGAAGCGAACTGATAAGACAAAGCATTTTGAAAAATATTCGTGGCGAAGAGCTCAAAAAACAGCTTCTTGAGCATTTGCAGTCAAAAGGGATGTTTCGTCCCGAGTTTTTAAACAGATTTGATGCTGTTGTTGCCTTTCACCCTCTAAGTCAGCAAGATATTGTTAAAGTTGCTGGATTAATGCTTGAATCTCTTAGGAAAGCTATGCTTGAAAAAGAGATAGCGCTCAAATTTACTCCAAAAGCGGTTGAAAGGCTGGCGCAGGTTGGTTTTGACCCTGTCTATGGTGCAAGGCCAATGAGGCGAGCAATTCAAGAGAAAATCGAAAACGCCTTGGCACGAGATATGCTTGAGGGAAAAATACCAAGAGGTTCCACTGTTACAATCGAAGAGAGAGATATTGCGTGACAAAATATTGATGCAAGACTAGAAAAGCTTGACTTTTTCTGGTAAAGTTTTTCTAGTTAAAATGGGCGATTAGCTTCCGCCCGAAGGGCGAGACCTCGCCCCGGTAATCCGAGGCGGGCAGTTGTCCGCTAGCCGGCGGAAGAGCGCGTCACTGCAGTTTGCGGGTTAAGCGCAAACCTAAGAGGTCGAAGAGGTCGAGTCATGAATTTTTAAATAAAGCGATATTTGTAAACGGGCGATTAGCTCAGCTGGTTAGAGCGCGTCACTGATAATGACGAGGTCTCAGGTTCAAGTCCTGAATCGCCCACCACTTTAAACCTAAACGCCTCACTATTGAGGCGTTTGGCAAATTAGCGTTTTTAAAGGAGGTAAATGACTCTGACTGCTCATATCTCTGCCGGATCGGCCGTGGCCGTTGCTACAGGAAATCCGGTCCTTGGGTTCTTTGCCGGACTTATTTCTCATCACTTGCTTGACGCTGTTCCTCACAGTGATCTTGGATCACTTGGTGGCAATATTCATAATATTTTAAAGGACAGAAAGAACTTGCTTTATGTGTTTGCCGATATCTTTATCGGACTTATTGTATTTATTTTTATCGCGATAAAGATTGCCGATTTCTCGCTTGTTTTTTGGTCGGTTGGTGGAGCGATTCTGCCAGATGTAATTGATAACTCTCCCTTTTGGAGTGTTCGAGCAAGAGAAACTTTTCTGGGTCGTTATTATCACAAACTGCACGAAACAGTTCATTTTACCATTACAAACAAAAAATATTTTTATCTGGGACTTTTAACGCAACTTGCCGTTATATTATTTTGCCTTTATTATGTATTTATTAAGACGTAATAAAAAATATGATTGAATTTTTATTAAATAGATGGGTGATACTTGTTATCGGGATTTTGTTTATGCTTGTCGGTCTCAAGCCCGACTGGACTCTCGCAGTTGTTCGAATGGTTGGCAAAATGGGCTGGGCCGAGCAGGGCCTTGGACGTGGCGGGACATTTAATATCTGGAAGTTAATCGGTGTTCTCGCCCCGATCGGAGCGATTATTTATTTCTTTTCCGGTGGGGTGAAGTTCGATTAGAGGGATTGATTTTTACAGATAAATAAGGTATTTTTTCAAATGCATAAAGATTTTTTTGGACGGTTGTGCGGGCGTCGCCCGGAGGGCCCTTAGCTTAGTTGGTAGAGCGCGACATTTGCAATGTCGAGGTCACCGGTTCGAGCCCGGTAGGGTCCACCATAATGAATTTAATTGTTCGGAAGCCGCCTCGCGCGAGCCAAAGGCTCGCGCTTCGGCTGGCAGTTGCAAGAGTAAATTGTATTGTTTCTCAAAATTCATTTCAAGCTTTCCGTCCCTAATAATGCGGTTCGAGCCGACGGTTTTCAAAAAATTCTTCATTCCGAAGAAATTTTTTGTATTGGCAAGATTTCCTGCTTGGTTGGCCTCTAAAATCCAAGATTTTAGAAGTTCGAGCCAATGATTTCCTTTTCGCTCAAAATCGTTAAGTTTTTGTTCTAAATCGGCTTTTTGTTCAACTAAAATATTTTTCTTTTGCTTAAATTCATCAAGCTCAATTTCTCCGTCTAAATGTAAATCAATAAGCCGATTGATTCTTTCTTTTACTTTGATCAGTTTGTCTTTAAGATTTTGAGCGAAAATTCCTGACGAATCGTTTTGTTCATTTTGCCATTCTTCAACTTTTGCTAGATATTTGTTTTTCCACTCGTCAGGAATAGAAACTTTTTGACAAATCTCTTGCACTTGTTCGGCGAGTTTTTCTTTCCGCAAAAAACTATTTGTGCATTTTTTAACTTTGCTTTTTCTTGTGCAACGATAGTATTCAAAAACTAAACCACTTTTTTTGAGGTGGCGTTCGCCAGTGATTTTATATCCACATTCTCCGCAAACAGCAAAGTTTTTGAATACAAGTTCTTCCTTGATCAGCTTTTTGCGGGGCTTGCCGTTGTCGCGTATTGCAATTTGTATTTTGTCAAAAAGTTTTTTGGAAATCATTGGCTTATGAGAACCTTGCATTAGTTCACCACGGTAAATAAACATTCCGTAGTAAAAAGGATTTTTCAGTAGTCCTTGTACTGTGGACAGATGCAAAGGTTCTCCATTCTTGCCAACCAAGCCAAGAGAAAACATTTTATCTCTTATTTGAGTTAAGGTGTGATTGCCTTCGGCAAAAAGCTCCAGTATCTTTTTCATTTTGTTGAAAGTAGTTTTGTCGGGTTCAATAGTTCGAATCCTTGGCTCGTTAAAGTAGCCGAGGGGAGCTTTTGCCGGTAATTCTCCACGCCTTAACTTTTGCCTTATTCCTCTCAAAATGTTTTCTCTTAAATTGTCGGTGTAATATTTGGCCTGCCCAAAGGCAACGCTTAACATAAATTTGCCTTGAGGTGTAGTGTCAAACCAAAAGGTTGGGAATTTTAGTGAAGTTATCTTTTGAGTGTCAACTAAATAAATAACTTTCCCGCCATCGATAGAATTACGAGCCAAACGGTCGGGATTCCATGCTAAAATTCCCGAAGCGTTGCCTTTTTCTATTTCAGAAAGCATTTGATTAAAAATAAGTCGGCCCGGCTCCTTTGCAGTTCGACTTTCAGTAAATTCTTTAATAACAAAAAGAGAGTTTTGCTTCGCATAATCCCTTAGCTCTTGGAGCTGGGCCTCAATAGACAAAATTTGTCGTTCTTCTTCCTCTGACGACTTTCGACAATAGATGAAATACTTT
>MWBO01000034.1 GCA_002071685.1 candidate division WS2 bacterium ADurb.Bin280
AGCCAAACGAAAAAATTTGTCCACGAGGTTTGTCGTCGTGGCGGTGAGATAGTCTCTGGCTTGGCTTTTGGTATAGACAGTGTTGCTCATCGCGCCTGTCTTGAAAGTGGCGGCAAAACAATTGCCGTTCTCGGAACGGCAATTGATGAAGTTTACCCTAGGACAAACTCATCTCTTGCTCAAGAGATCTTGAGTACAGGCGGAGCCATTATTAGCGAATACCCTCCGGGTCGCCCAGGAAGTAAGTATAATTTTGCTTTAAGAAACAGAATCATCGCTGGCCTTTCTGATTCGACTTTAGTAATGGAGGCCTCAAGCAACAGCGGTTCGCTCATCACGTCCGATTTGGCGGCGCAATATGGGCGCAATGTTTACGCTCTACCGGGAAATGTGGACAGCTTGCTTTCGCGCGGAACAAACGCACTGATAAAAGAAGGGGCTTTCGCTCTTTGCGATCTTTCGGATGTTGGTCTGATTTTAAAAGAAGTCAAAAAAGTTTATGGCGAAGGCGACCAGCTAGGGGAACTGATTTGCGAAACACTTGCCAGTTGTCCCATGGCGCTTGACAAGATTTGTGAAAAAACTGACGAATTTGAGGCATCGGAGATAGCAATTAAATTATCGCAAATGGAGTTAGATGGCGTAGTCAGTATTGACATCACCGGTAAATACATCCTCTCGCGATAAAATTGATAACAATTTGCAAAGACAAAATTTATTTGTGATAATAGTAAGCAAAAGGGGAAAATAATTTTTATTGCTATGAAAAAAACATCAAGAAGGGGAACTCGACTTTTAATAATAATCGCGTCCATTATCGCCCTGTTGGGTCTCGGGGCGTATTTTTTGTATTTCGACCCGATTTTTGCAAGCGATCAAACGACGGAGGGTGTCAAAAGTGATACTGAGCAGATTGCGAAACTGAGAGCTGAACGAGAAAAGCTGCAGCAGAATATGGAATCGGTTATGGCAGAATATTATGGTATATATAGTAGTTTCGAGAACTTAGATCATACTAAACTGGCTAAGCTGGGAACTATGGTCGCAGCTGAAGAAAAAACGTGGGAGGAGTATATATCAAAGAATTACGGCGATCTTCCGCAGCCGACATGGGATGAATTGAAAAAATTAAATGCCGAACTTAGAGATCTAAAGGCCGAAGAGATTAGGGTTGGCGGGGAATTAGAAACGCTTATTGAAGAAAGAGCAAGAAAGGACTTGATTATAAAAGCCGCGGACAATCTAAGCGATGAGATAGAAAGCGCTCAGCAAAAATTTCAGACTGGAATCAGGTTCTTAGCGGAAGGATTGACAGAAAATCAAAAAAATGAACTGACAGAGTTAATCGACAAAAATACTAGCTCAGATGGCCAATTGCCCCTGCAAAGCATTGTCAAATACAGGTCTGAGCTTGCTACAGCAAATGATGACCCTTATAAATTCCTAGAAAATCAATTAGTTGGAAAAAGTCCTGACCAAGCTCGCAAAGCAATTGATGCGCTCGCCTCACTTGATTTGGAAAATGGAACCGTTCCTGATAATGTTATCAATCTTGCAAAAAACCTTCAGAACCTTGGGGTTTCATTCAATAAGTATATCGAGTCGGCTAAGGCCAGACAAGAGGATGAGGGGATTACTGCATCCTTTGTCGGCCCCAAAGGCGCTGTTATAGATCAGCTAACCGGACGCGTGCAGTTTAGAAGCCCAATTTTAGTTGATGTAAAAGACTCTAGTGGAAAGCTTGTTAAAAACGCAGATGGGACTGTTCAAAAAAATGAAATTGGCTACGCCTTATTTGACCCTGTAAAAAAGACATATTCAGGTGTTTTGACAGTCGATGATTTCAATGGCCAGCAAGTCAGTTTGGTAGCTGATCAACTGACGAAGGATGTCTATCTCGAATATGGTGGTGGATTGGGCGATGAGAAGATTGTCGGTGATGACAAGCTTGGACTCGTCAGTGTCAGAGTTGGCGAAAACGGGGGTATAGGCGGATCATTCACCGTTTCCAACCGATTATTTATCTACAATCCCAATACCAAGGCATTTCAGATTCCCATCAGTCTTGACAGTACGATAAAGGGAGCGGGCTTTTCGGGGGATGACGTTGGTTCTGTTGGGAAAAATACCATCTATCTTGGCACAGATGGAAGCGTTACCGGAAAGGTGGGAGATGTAGGCAGATTTAAGGACGGCAGTGTTATGGGTAGTGGGGCACTTTATTTGGCCCACGACGGAACAGTGACATATGGAATGTCTTTCACCGATGGTGGCCTACCGCTTGGAGGAATAAGCATCAATTCGGATGGTGACATCGCTGGAACAGTAAACCTTGCCAAGATGGTAGATCTGCCTTTGAACATCAGTTTTGGATCGGGCGGAATTACCGGAGTTAGTTTTGATGTGGGCGGCGGTGCGACCAAGATCCCGATTTCAATTGGAAAAAACGGTCAGCTTGCTTTCTCGTTAGCGACATTCAATATCGGATCACTGATCCCCGGTCTTAATCTTCCCGGCATCCTCTCTAATTTGCTCAATGTACCGATTCTCAATGTGGCGCAAGATGCTCACGGAAACTTCCGACTGTATTTCTTATTTGGAAGCATGAAACTCTTCGGCCACGAAAACAGGCCGTTGACTCCTCCGGAGATTGAAATGGACGAAGAAGGTAATTACAAGACGGAATGCATCTATTTCAGACACAGTTTCAAGAAGGCGTTGATGACGGTTCGTGTCTATCAGTCGCCATGCACCAAGATCGAGGCGGATGAACAGAAACTGCGAAGCGCTATGATTTTCGAGGTCTATAATCGCCTGCTTGGCAGAAATCCTTCCACCCAAGAATGGGCCAACTGGTATTTCTACAGTGGCCACCAACTCTATCAATGGCCAAAGCATGAAAAGGACAAACAGTATCGAATGGATGGCACCAAGCTTCAGCTTGAAAAAGCAATAATGGGCACCGCATACTACAAGGGAATTAATTCGGCCAACAAGCTCGATAATCTGAAGGAATACAGGTGGATAAAAGCCGGCAAAAATCCCCTTCAGGCACCGACCAGACCAACGGATTTGATGACTGCAGATCCATTTGCGGGGAAAACAGATGGCGGAAATGGGGTCGACGAAGTTGACAAAGAAAGAATTGCTAAGTGGATCTCGGAAGGGTTTGATAAATTCTTCAAGGGTATAGAAGCGGATGCGGCAACCGATGAGGAGATGGAGGAGCCGACCGAGGACGAAATAAGCGTCAATGTTCCAACCGGCTTCAGTTTCTTCGCTGTTCCGAGTTCTATTGCCTATATCGATCCGAAATCATTTACCGATAAGGGAGTCAGTGTTTACAGATATGATGGAGATGATAAGAAGTGGATCACCGATGCAAACGGGGGAGACGTCGGTACCATGCGAAGTGTTTTCGGATACTACCTTTACAACAGTGGCGCAGAGAAGACGGTTATTGCCTACAAGCCCGAAAATGTTGAAAATCAGAGTCTTTCGACTATCACCAAGGGCTGGAATCTGCTCGCTAATTCTTCGCAAGGATCAATCACAGTCGGGAGTGTCAAATTTCTCAATCCGACGGATTCTACCAAAGTATCGCTCATCTCCTTGGCTCAGCAAAAGAAGATATATTCCGGAACGTACCTGATAAGCGATCCCAATGCCCAAACAGCCGAAAAAGCATTTACCAAGATTGATTTGCTCTCAAGTGGAGCCCAAAACAATCTAATTCAATCGCTTGGTGGCTACTGGGTGTACTTATTCTAGCTGAAGGAGGCCTTGATTTGACATTATCTCTACAATCAAGTAATAATCGTTTGTTATGGCAAAAAATCTACTAATCGTCGAATCTCCGGCGAAAGCAAAAACTATAAACAAATATCTCGGAAGTGACTTTTTGGTCGAGGCGTCTTTTGGCCATGTTCGCGATTTACCGTCGAGCAAGCTTGGAGTGGATACCAAGAACAATTTCGAGGTTAGCTACTTAGTGCCAACCAAAAGTCGCAAGGTTGTCAATAAGCTCAAGAAGGAGTATGGAAATTGTCAAAACGTTTATTTGGCGACGGACCCTGATCGTGAAGGTGAGGCAATCGCTTGGCACATCACAGAAGCGTTGGGAATCGCAAATCAAAATAAAAATCAGGAAAAATCCAATGTCAAACGCGTAAGCTTTTCAGAAATTACCAAAGATGCAGTTCTGCGGGCTGTGCAAAACCCTAGAGACATTGACATGGATTTGGTGGATGCACAGCAGGCGAGGCGGGTTCTGGACAGACTCGTCGGCTACACGCTAAGTCCCTTGCTTTGGCGAAAAATAATGAAAGGGCTTTCAGCCGGACGCGTACAATCGGTGGCTGTTCGTCTAGTCGTTGAGAGGGAGCGAGAAATAGAGGCATTCAAACCACAGGAATATTGGAGTATCGAAGCTACTCTGGAGAAAGACAGCCAAAAATTCACTGCTCTTCTCACTCAAGTAGGCGATCGAAAAATAGACAAGATTAGTATTGAGAGTGAAAAAGAGGCCAAGGATTTTGAGGAAAAGCTCAATAAAGGTTCGTACATAGTCGAGAATGTCGAGCAGAAAGAAGAGAGGCGCTCTCCGTATGCTCCATTTACCACCTCGACTCTTCAGCAAGAAGCTTCAAACAGGTTTGGTTTCAGCGCCAAACAAACGATGAGAGTTGCTCAAGGGCTTTATGAGGCAGGTCACATTACTTATATGAGAACGGACTCGGTCAATTTATCTGCGCAATCGGTTGATTCGATTCGAAGCTATATTCAGAAAGAGTTTGGGAAAGAATACTTGCCCGAGCAGAAAAAGACCTTCAAAACAAAGACCAAAAACGCTCAAGAGGCTCATGAGGCCATCCGACCGACCGACATTAGTCTTTCGGCAGAAAAGCTTGGTGCGGAAGATCAAAGGGCCAAAAAGCTTTATGAGCTAATCTGGCGCAGAGCGGTCGCATCGCAAATGGAGAGTGCGGTACTCGACAAGGTCACGGTCAAGATAAAAAATGATCAGTTTATATTTACATCAAATGGTCAAATGGTGAAATTTGACGGTTTCCTGAAGGTTTATCCCACGAAAATTGGCGAGGTAAATTTACCAACTCTTGAAGAAAAAGACGTTTTGAAACTTATTGAAATTAATTCCGATCAGCACTTCACTCAGCCACCTGCGCGTTATAGTGAAGCGACCTTGATCAGGGCGCTTGAAGAGCGGGGGATCGGCAGGCCCTCGACTTATGCGCCAACTCTTTCAACGATTCAAGATAGAGGATATGTCGTCAAGGACTCCGGTCGCTTAAAACCGGAAGACATTGGTTTCGCTGTTAACGACCTTTTGGTTAAGCATTTTCCCGACATTGTTGATTATTCTTTTACCGCCAAGGTTGAGGAGGATCTCGACAGAATAGCTGACGGCAATCTGAAGTGGCAAAAGATGGTCGAGGATTTTTTTGTTCCGTTTGAAAAAAGTCTAGAAAGCCAAGAAGGGGAGATCGAGAAGCAAAATCTCAATAAGGAGCTCGACGAAAAATGTCCCGAATGTGGCAAAAACCTACTGCTTAGAAGATCAAAAAGAGGAAAATTCATCGGTTGCAGTGGTTTTCCGGAATGTAAATACACTAGAAATTTTATTGATGAAAAGACTCAGGAAAAAATTGATGAAGGCGAAAAAAGTATCGAGGGCAGAAAGTGTCCCAAGTGTGGTGGCGATCTCAAGATCGCAAACGGAAGATTCGGGCCCTTCATAGGTTGCAGTAAGTATCCCGACTGCAAGTACATTGAAAAGATAAAAAAACCAGAAAATTAAGAATGATGGCTTTGCCAAATCCAAATTAAGAATTCAGAATGTAGAATTAAGAATTGTTTGTATAATTGCTTGAATTATTAATTTTGCGTTGTGGTTATACGTTATTCGTTATAAGTTATACATTTTCTGTCGTCTGGCCTCTGTTCTCTGTAAACTTTTTT
>MWBO01000035.1 GCA_002071685.1 candidate division WS2 bacterium ADurb.Bin280
GAATTTGCACAAAAATACGGCGATGATCACATCGCCCGCCTTGCCTTGAAATCATCGAAGGAAAATCTAGTCGTCTCCGGCCCCAGACAGCTTGGGCAGATCGATTATTTCAAAAAAAATAGTCAGTTCATTATGATAAATATAACCGCCAGTGATAACCTGAGGTTTAATAGGGTCAAAAAGAGAAATTCCGTTAGCGAGGCCGAAACGCTTGAAGACTTTATCAAGGATGAGATCGAAAAAGATTCAAGTGGGCCGGTTCAAAGAGTCGAAGATTGCATCAAAATGGCCGACTACACTGTCCACAACGAATCGTCACTTGAGCAATTGTTTAAGAATTTGGACAAGGTCATTGAAAAAGAAGGAATATAAAGCTAGAGTTAAAGAAGAAAAAAATAATTTTGAGCTAAGAAAGGAGATAGATGGCGGAGGAAGCAAAAACAAAAAATGTAGGCATGGGAGTGCTTTGCTACTTGGGAATTTTGGTCTTGATACCTTTATTGACAGAAGCCAAAAACGATCCGTTTGTAAAATTTCACATCAAGCAGGGGCTAGTTCTTTTGATCTTTGCAGTAATAATTAACGTCGTCCTTGCCATCCCCGTTCTCGGTTGGATAATCGGCGCGATTGGTTGGATTATTAGCGTTTATCTGATGATTGTCGGGATTATCAATGTAGTCAACGGCGAAGAGAAGCAATTGCCAATTCTCGGACAATACGGCGAGAACTTCAAGATATAGATAAATCTGTAAAATATGAAAAAGAGCGCTTTTTTTCTTTTTGCTGTCTGTCTTTGCACCGCCTTGTTGAGCGGGTGTTCGGACAGTAGCCAGACTCAAACAACTAATTCTTCGGATAAGATTATGAAAAATGCTGTCATAAAAACTGATAAGGGCGACATCAAGGTTGGCCTTTACGAACAAGTAGCTCCAAAAACCGTCGAAAATTTCACTAGCAAGGCCAAAAGTGGCTATTACCAAAATCTGATTTTTCATAGAGTTGAAGATTGGGTGGTCCAAGGTGGCGATCCTCTCGGAAATGGGACAGGCGGTGGCCAAATTGAGACAGAATTAAGCGACACTCCTTTCAAGATAGGCAGTCTGGGAGTGGCGCGCGGCGGAGATATCAAAGTTTCAAACGATAGCCAATTCTTTATCTGCACCCAAGATTGCTCTTGGCTGACAAACCAATATACAAATTTTGGCGAAGTAACCGAGGGAATGGACATAGTCAATAATCTTGAAATCGGTGACAAAATTTTAGCAATTGAGATAAATGAATGAAGCAAAGGGTGTAATTTTTGATATGGACGGCGTTTTGGCCGATAATCACTTCGAGCAACGCGCCGCATGGAAAAAGGTCGTCGCAGAAGCGGGGCTGGGTGAATTAACCCCCGAACACTTCAATATGTACGCCGGCCGTAGAAACGAAGAAATATTCGCCGGACTGTCACAAGGAAAGCTATCGAAAGAAAAAATTGATGAGTTTTCCCAAAAAAAAGAGATCTACTACCGCAAACTGGCCACCAATTCCCTAATGCCGGTTGAAGGTTTGGTACGATTTCTATTGCACTTGAAGGAAAAGGGCTATAAGATGGCCATCGCCACTTCTGCCCCACCAGAAAATGTCGAGCTCATCTTAAATAAATTTAGAATTTCCGATATTTTTTCCAGCATTTTTGACGCCAAAGACGTCGTCAATGGCAAGCCACATCCCGAGATATATCAGAGAGCGGCCATGTCACTAAATCTCGATCCCAAAGACTGCTATGTTTTCGAAGACTCGCGCTCCGGCATCAAATCTGCAAAAGCGGCTGGATGCAAGGTCTGCGCCCCGCTAACCGGACTAACCAAGCAAGAGGCCCTAGAAGAAAAACCCGACCTGATCATCGAAAACTTCGAAGACGCGCGACTTTACGAAATGTTTTAAAAAATTATTGACTCTCGCTCATCGAGGAAACCAGAAACTTGTCGGATTTTTTGAAAACCTGTAATTGAAAAATGGAGGTTCCGCTTGGCTGTCCATTTAATTCGTAGTGGAGATATACCTTGGCTTCGTACTTGCTGTCCTCTTCGATCACGCCCGATGAAGCTATTTCATATCCGCTACGACTGGAACTTGAAACACCGGCAAAATCCTCGTTGGTAAAAGAAGCGAAAAACTCGTCGGTCATATAAGGTTTGGCCTGATCGAGAGATCGACTAATGTAAGCCTGCATGAAATTGGCAACGACCGCCTTGACGGAATTGAGGTCGCGACTGGGATCGACGGAGGCAGTCGCTGTCGGACTTGGCGTTACTGTTGCGGTCAAAGTTGATGTCGGGGCAATCGTGGCAGTTTTGGTTGGCGACACAGTGGCGGTTGTGCTTTGGGCAATCTCTGCTTGGTCTTCGATCAAAGCATTTTCATCTGATTTTTTTGAAATAGCGTGAGTTAGCAACATCAAGGCAACAAGTAATATTCCAGCAATCACCAGAGATACATACAGCAGAATTCTCTGCTTTGGTGTCATTTGTTTTAGAATTTTGTTCATCTGATCCTCTTTAATATAATAACATATTAAGACAAAATGAGTGAAAGAAATTAAGAATGATGGCTTTGCAAAATTAAGAATGATGGATTAATTAAAAAATTAGGCAATTAAACAATTTTTCAATTAAACAATTTAGCAATTAGTCAATTTATCAATTAAGAAATTAAGAATTATGAATGAAGAGTGTAGAATTAGATATCCGATCACCTGAATTAGTAATTTTTCGTTGTGGTTATACGTTATACGTTTTGCATTATACGTTAGTATGGCGGAGAGGGTCCTCCTTCGCTACTCGCTTCGCATAAAGCTACGCGAGTCAAGAAAGCTTCGGAAGGACAGGTGGGATTCGCCCTTCAATAAATTTCTGCTGAAATTTTTTCAGGGCGG
>MWBO01000036.1 GCA_002071685.1 candidate division WS2 bacterium ADurb.Bin280
GTTCGGCCAGTGCCTCCCGCCTGAGTCTCGGGCTGGTGGAATTGTCGTCTGGTTTGGTGCCGTCGCGGAGACAAACGAGGTCGTTCAGCGAGGCGATCTCGTACTGCCTGATGGTATCCTCCGCGGTTTCCTTCTCCTGCCCTCTGTCGCGAAGCCGCTTGAGTATCTCTTCGCGAAATTCGCTTAGCTCTCTCTGCTCTTCTTCTCGTGAAGCCCGTTCGAAGTTACTCCAATCATCCCTGAAAATCACGGCGAGCTTCAGATCGAAGTACAACAATAGGCGGCTGCAACTAACGCTGTCTAGCAGTATGATTGGATCACGCCCCCCCGTTACCATGATGCGGGACGCCATTCTCGCTATATGCTCGTCGAGGGCAGTGAGGTATAGCGACAGATGGCTGGAGGCAGTAGTATCTGGCGCGCGCCGTTCCTCCCCCATGCGCCTGAGGATCTCGGTCCGAAGCCTTTCGCGACCGTCCGGATCCGGCTCGGGGTCGATTGCCAATATCATCGCCGTTAACTCTTTGTCGTACATCGACAGAACGTCTGCGTTGGGCAGGTGTGCCAGATCGTCCGGTAGCGGCAGTCGCGTTCCTTCGTCGACTGTCTCCCACCTCGGCGCCTGTGAATCGAGCGCTTCTGTGGGTTTTTCCTCGTCTTCTGCAACGTCTTCGGCAACCGGAGCCCTTCCCGTTCCCTCGCAGGCTGTGCAGGTTGTCCACGTCAGAACGCCGACTCCCTTCATCGACCCGCTTCCGTCACAGACCGGACACCTGCTCCCCTCTTCATCCCCAACTCCTTCAATTGTCCGGCTCATGCCACAGTTGGGACATTCACCGTTCATCCCCCCGTCAGAACCAACATTGCCTCCCCTTCCCCCGCAGAACGTGCAAGGACTTTCTGGCATTTGAGGCCCTCCTTTCGGGTATAGAAACAATCAACTTATACCAGATCGAAGATCATTTTTCAATCTTTAGCGCTTTTATTTAGAAACTGATTTCGTTTTATTCTTAGAAAAATTAAGTTTCATAGTCAAAATGAGGTCGCTTGAAAATATTTTCGCCCCTAGATACACAAATACTACAAATAAAATAAGCATGTAAAGACCACCAGCAAGTATGGCATTGTGATTTGCCAGAAGGATGTTTGGCATAGCCAAAAAAATATGTGAAAAAGGAATTGCATAAATTACATATCTAATTGGCTCTGAAAGTGAGTTTATATCCATAAACAAGGTTATAAAATATGGAATCATTACCAAGATCATTAACGGGGCAACTACCCCTTGAGCACTTTTAGCGTCTTCTGCAAAAGCCCCAAGTATCATTGCGATAGACAATGCCAGTAAAATTGCCAGAAAAAGGATTGCTCCTAGTTCGAGATAGCCAATTGTGGTGATCTTTAGGCCTAGTTCTGATGCCAATTCGGATATATTTTCTCCTACCGAAATTCCGGACATCGCACCGCTAACGCCACTGTTCATATTTTTAAAGGCAAGCATGTAAATTCCGGCCATCAAAAGCGAGACCAAGCCGGCAGAAAGCATTTTTGATGTGACGATTGTTTTTCTTGATATTGGCAGACTGAGAAGTGTTTCTAGGGTCTTGTTTTCTTTTTCTGTCGCAACCGCCGAAGCTATCATTTGTGAGGCCATAATTATTATTACAAAAAGTACTACCGGAACGATCGTAGTTTGGCTTAGAATATAGCTTAAAAGATCTGTTGAATTGCCTTGTACAATTTTGTCATTTGATCCGACAAATGTTTTTACCTCGATTGGTCTTTTGAGATTATCGGATTTATTTGATGAGGTTGCGATGTTGATCATTATCGAACTTACGTATTCGTTTATAATCGCGGTTGAGGCATCGGCGATGGCTAATTTTTTGCCAGCGAGAACACTGAAATTATTAAATAGTGCATACGTTTGAATCTGGGCTTTTTTTCCGGATAAAAGATCTCTTTCGTAACCTCGCGATATTATCAAAGCGGAGTTTATTTTCTGCTCATTCATCTCGTTTAGAAGATGAACTCCTCCTGAAGATTTTGCGTTTACCACATCGGCCACAGTGGCAATGGCATCGATCGAATTCTTGGATAATAGCGAATTATCGAGATCGGCTACCAAGATCTTTTCCTTTTCCTTAGATTGTTGTTGCATTTGCTTGCTCGCTACGTTGCCGACTATGAAAAATACAACCATCACGGCCACAAATGGGATCCATAATTGAGGAGACAGCATCTCCTTGATTTCTTTTTTTAGTAGTAGAAAAAATTTTTTCATTTTATTTTTATTTTCAAAAACACTTCTTCGAGATTATTTGCCTTATACTTGCTCTTTAGTTCGCCGACTGTACCATTTTCTACAATCTTTCCCTGATCTATAATCCCAATTTTGTTTGATAAATATTCTATTTCGAGCATATTGTGGCTGGAAACAAGAACGGTCGTTCCGCGCTTGGCATAATCGATTATGATATTTCTAATCTCGATTGCATTTATCACATCTAGCCCGCTGGTCGCTTCATCCAAAATTGCAAGTTTGGGCTCGCTCATAAGGGCTCTCGCTAGCATTACTTTTCGGACCATTCCTTTTGAGTAAGCGCCCAATTTGTCGTCTATTCTTTTTTTCAAATTGCATATTTCGATTGCTCTTTCTACGAATTCAATCTGCAATTTTTTGTTGTCTGTGTATAGTCCAGCCATCAGTTTCAAGTATCCTCGTCCGGTCAAATTTTTGTATGCCCCTACCTCTTCGGGCAAGTAACTGATTTTTTTTCTTGCTTCATCGGGATTTTTGATAACACTGACTCCGTCAATATAGATTTCACCACCGGTTGGTTGCAAAATGGTGCCAATCATTTTTAGCGTCGTTGATTTACCTGCACCATTTGGGCCGATTAGGGCAAAGATCTCATTTTGCCCAATTTCAAAATCAATGCCTTTTACGGCCTCAAAATTACCATAATTTTTTCTTAGATTTTTTACTTCAAGAATATTCGCCACGAGAAAATTATACAAAAAATCATTAACGGATGCCAGATTACAGAAACGTATAACTACAATAAATTAAAAATTAAAAGTTAAAAATTAAAATGATAATTAAAAATGTAAAAATATATAAACATCCATTAACAAAAGATGATTTTTCTTATCTACTTGAGTACCGCGCAAACTTGTCGCGGGAGCCTCAAGAGAAAGAAAAATCATGCTTTTGAGCGTGCAAAGATAGTGGGTTGTAGGGAGGAAGAAACGCTTCGCAATTAGTGTCTTCCTCCCTACATTAGTAAATAGACTTTAAATATAAAGATTAAACTTTGCCGTCTGATACTTTTATTATTTATTAAATTATCAATTTAAACCGCCTGCCACAGCTATGCTGAAAGCATTGCGGGCAGGCAAATAGGCCCCTCTGGTTTTGACATAAATAGGCAGCTTTAGCTGCCAATAAAACTTATTTGAAGTTTCTTGTTTTCATTCTTAATTTAAAGTTTACAGATTCCAGATACCAGACTCCAGAATAATTCATAATTCTGCATTCTTAATTCATAATTTGGCGAAGCCATTATTCTTAATTTTTACATAGCATTGATGATTGACAGGTGGTTGTTTTTTTGGTATAAAAATACGTTCGTCGTTCGTTTAAATCTGCCATCCACGAGATGGTCTGGAGGGATCGCTGTGAGCAATGGTTGCGTCGCTGCGTTGGTCGCCTTCTGCGTAATCTGGATAATAAGCTCCTTGGTGTTCGCCGAAGGAGCGATCGGACTGGTGACGCAGACGATCAGCTGGGCAGTCCTGACGCTTGTTGTTGTGGCGTTGATTGTCGTAGTTGCAATCATCGTCATGTTCTTCCTCGACTTTCTTGCTAGGCTGGTGGGAAAAAAGTACGAGGGACCAAGCGAGGAAACTGCGAGAGCAATCGGACTGTGGCTCGTCATCGTAGTCGCCACGTACTTTGCTGTTGGCCATATGGCGATGTCCCACTGCCTCGTGCCTCTCAAACGCGAGTTCGTGAGACAGACGCGACAGGCTGATGGTATGTCCCGAGACATCGTAGATCGTCGAAATGATGTACTGCTTGAACACGGGTACATCATGAAGGGGTCTTGGTACGCCAGCGAAGGGTTCGTGCTCGCGCCTACGGCGGACGCCTTCTACATCTGGTT
>MWBO01000037.1 GCA_002071685.1 candidate division WS2 bacterium ADurb.Bin280
AATTGATTTCAAAAAGCCCTTTAATTTTCTCGCAAAACTGCCCGCCGAAGCGAGGGGCGAAGCCCCGAGCGAGGCAACTAATTCAATATGGTGGACCTGAGGGGATTCGAACCCCTCACCTCTACAATGCGAATGTAGCGCTCTACCAAATGAGCTACAGGCCCATAAATTCCCAATATCTGCTTCAAAAAGACAAGTATTTCTGATATTTTCTTACAGGCAAATTATAAACCAATTGAAGTTTTTACTCAAGTGTCGGGGTTTACATTGAGAAAATCTCAAGATATTATTTTCTTATGCAAATTACATTAACGCAGCAAAGTAGGGGTCTGGTAATCAATAAGGCGGTCTCGGTTCTGGAAAAAGGGGGAATTATCGTCTATCCTTCCGATACGGTTTACGGTTTAGCCGTTGATGCCACAAATGATGCCGCTATCGAACGCCTGACTGACCTCAAAGGCAGGCGACCGGATCAAAAATTCTCATACAATTTTTCTGATTTTTCCATGGTAGAGAAGTTCGTAGATCTAAAAGAAGATCAAAAACAAATCATAAAAAAATATCTGCCCGGCCCCCTTACCTTCATTGTGTCAGGCGAGGTGTCCGTAAGAATTCCCGAAAATAGCATTATTACCGATCTCACAAGAGCATTTGGCAAGCCGACAACAGCTACAAGTGCAAATCTAACCGGAATGCCTCCGATAATTTCTATAAAATCACTTGATGCAAAGCTTTATTTAAATTCCGACTTGATTATTGAAGACATTGAGTTTGCCGGCGCCAAGCCATCGACGATTGTCGATATAAGCGAAAAACCTTATAAAGTAATCAGGGAAGGGGATGTTCCATTTCAGGGATGAAAGTGCTATATTTTACGGTAGTGGGCAAGTGGCCTGCCCGCAATGCTTTCAGCATAGCTGAGGCAGGCGGGCGGAATTGGTGAATCTGCCTCGTGTAACGGCCAGGTGATGGAATTGGTAGACATGCGGGTCTCAAAAACCCGTGGGCGCAAGCTCATGAGAGTTCGACTCTCTCCCTGGCCACCATTTATAAAAAATGTCTGAATCATTTAAGTATTACACTAACGAGCACGTAGATGCGCTAAAACCCGAAAGTAGTGACAAAGTCACAGAAAATGAAGGCGCCTTACTCGCTGGAGAAAGCGATGCAGTGTCCAAAGCGCCGGAAATTGGCGCAATGGATTCCGCAGAGTTGCCCAAAATCAATAGAAATATTGACGCTATGGACTCATCGGTCGCGAATATGCTTAAGGGCAAATTTTTAAAGAATCTTCGAGAAGGGGAATATTCACTAATAATAGGCGATGATACTTCTGGCAGAATACCGACTCTTATTTTTGGCAGGATTGCCTCCAAGATGGCAAAAGATGTTCAAAGACCAGCTCCCAAGGTTCGCTTTGTTGCTGGAACTATTTCTGTGCCGGATGAATATACCGACACAAGCCAATTCAGTTCATATCAAAAAAAATTATATGAATTAACTGATTATTTTGCTGAATTAATTGATCAAGAAAACATCAAAAATGAAAAAGTCCTTCTGGTTACAGATACGATTGATAGTGGTAATACGATGATGGGATTTGTTAGTGCATTGAAAGCGAACGGTATCAAGTGTGATATTGCGACGCTGTCATTATTTAGAGCATCGCCATTCAATAAGAAAACAGCCGAGTCTTTAAAAAGAAAAAAGGAGGCGATGTTAAATGGATGCAAGATTTATTATTCCGACAAAGGAGATACACCGGGCATCTACAGAGATAAGCTGTCATCTGGGATTGTCAAGGATCCATATGTCCTTCATGCCTCACCTGCAAAAACAGATCTTTCAAACGTCCCTCCTCATTTGAAAAATCAAGTATCAGCCCAAAACATTCAAAGAAGTAAATATGCCGCTTACGCAAGGGCTAGAGCATTTTTGATCGCTGACGAACTGTACGAAAGAAAAAAGAGTAAATGACAGCAAGTTATTGATGAGAATATTGAATCGAAGCAAAAAATAAAAGAGCATTATAACAATGAAAATAATAAAACACGCTCAAAGTTGTCTTGAAGTTCTTACGAAAAAGGCGAATTTTTTGATCGATCCCGGGACTTACGTATTTGAAGACGAGGGAAAGAGTGTCAATGAATTTTCGCATATTGATGCGATCATAATTACCCATCCTCACTACGATCATTTTGATGAGAAAAATATTCAAGAGCTGTGCTCGATCAAGGATGTGGCGGTCTTCGCGCCTTCGGACGCCTTGCTTTCAATTAAATGTGATAATTCACATGAGGTTCGTGATGGTGAGCACCTTGAATTTAATGGTGCAAAACTCGTTTTCTCCCAAAGCAAGCACGGTCCTTTGCCAAATGGCAAGAGCGCTCCCGATGTAATTGGCGTAAAGATAAATGATGGTGCAAATTCTATTTACTCACCGGGTGATTCGCTATATTTAAACACTGATTCCGGCACGGATGTGATTGCTGTACCAATTTCAGGCACGGTCACCATGGACGCAGATGAAGGCGCAAAGCAAGTTGAAAAGTTGTCTCCTCGCTTCGCGATTCCTATTCATTTTGATAATCCCGCTTATCCGGCCGACCCGAAAATTTTTGCTCAGAAACTTAAGAACTCTAGAACAGAGGCAAGGGTCCTTTCGTGGGGAGAGTATATTACACTTTAACTGATCCGTATGCTTTGAATTTTTATATTTTTAACTTATCCACGTGCTTCGGATTATTATTTCCTGTAAAATTATACGTTTATACGTTTAGATTTTATCTTGCGTGCTAATCTTGTTATGCATTTTTCGCGATCGCGAAAAATGCATAACAATTATTTTTTATTCTATTTATGATAAAAGCGTGACAAAATTCGACAGCAATGCTTGATTATTTTGTAATTTTCAGGTACGATTTTTGCAATTCTTCAGAAGAAAGGAAGATGGAAAATGGCGGTCGAGCAGGCTCAGTCCGTCGTACTGGTCGCATTGCGCGCTTTCGTGAAAGGTGATGGTGCTGGAAGCGAGGGGCAGGATTTCTGCGGGGGAGATCAGCTGGAGATAACCACGGCCACTGGGCGTTTGTCGGTAGTGACGTATGTGGGTCTCGCGGAAATGTTGGAGGAGAGCAGTAACTGTGCCCCTCATCCCGTAGTGTTCATCCACCACGATCTAGTTGGAAAGACCGCATGCGTGCTCAAGGAGCTGAAGCCTGTCACCGTCACCGTCTTTGGAGTGTCGGTTGAGGGCATCGACGAAGTCATGCGCAAATTCGCGAACATCGGTGTTCGCGCCAGGGTGATGGCCGACCACGGCGACGGGCAACACCACCTCGAAGTTCAGCGGGTGGTCAAAGCCACCATCGACGAGGTCTGCGAAGAAACCAGCGACGAGGACGACTAGTCCAAGAGCTGGTCACGGGGGCGTCGGCTGTGAGCCGACGCCCCCTAAAACGTTTTTTTTACTTCCTTTTTGCTAGAATATAAACAATGGAAAAAAAACAACTTCTCTCACAGGGCATTGATAAATACAAGAACTGGCATTTCAAAAATACATTTTTGGCCGTTCTCGCTCTAATAGTTTTTTTCATAGTTGCGAAACTGCCATCATTTCAAGGTATAATTTCGCATTTTAGCGCACTAGGATATCTGGGGGCTTTTGTTGGTGGTTTATTTTTTGTATCAGTTTTTACTATCGCTCCGTCTGCTGTTTTGATTTTCGATGTAGCGCAATCACTCGATCCGATAAACGTCGCTATTGCTGCGGGCCTCGGTACTGTCATTGGTGATTATTTGATTCTGCGATTTCTAAAAGACAGCGTTTTCGATGAATTATCTAGCCTTTTTGACAGCAGATTTCGTACGACCGTGCGAAAACTTTTCGCTACCCCGTATTTTGCATGGTTGATTCCAATCCTTGGCGCAGCGGTGATTGCCTCGCCGCTTCCTGATGAGGCGGGAATTTGCCTACTTGGTCTTTCGAAAATAAGAACATGGCAATTTTTACTTCTGACATTTATTTTAAATTCAATGGGAATTTTGGTTATTATCCTCGTAGCCGCTACTAAATAAAATGAAAATACAATCATTTCTTGCAAAATTTGGTACGCTGGTTATTCTTCTGACGATCATCATATTTTCCCTGCTTGTTCCTGGCTACGATCACTTTTCTCAAACTATCAGCGAGCTAAATTCGAAGACTGCAATTTATAGAACGCAGTTTAATATTTTTCTTTCACTTGGCTTTTTGTTGATTGTACCCTCTTGCGTTAATTCACTTTTACGAAAAAATTTCTTCTTTGCCCTTTCCGGAGCTCTCATTTTGCTTGGCATTCTGATAGTTTTGACGATGACATGGTTTGTCCCGATGGATGCTACTGCGGGAATCAGAACCGCATCCGATGATGCTCACAACGCGATGATATCTGTAGCTGTATCACTTATTCTCTTGTCACAAATTTCAAATTTGATCGCCTTTTCTAAATCAAAGCAAAAAAGAGAATTTTATCTCGTTTTGACGATCTTTGTCCTTGCCCTTATTTTTGGCCTGATGAGCTTGTATGCCAATCTCAATATGCTTGAGCTTATTAATATTGCTGAAAGAGGTTGGATGATTCTTTTTCTGATTTATCTGTTTATTTTTCCGGACTGGATGAATTTTGCAGGTAGAAAAAGCAAGTCTTGAGTCCGAATCCGGCTGGTCGCGTCACTGAATAAGTTCCGAAACATATGAGACTCCTGCGGTAGAGCGTCAGGAGAAAATTGTGCAGATAAAACACTTGTGG
>MWBO01000038.1 GCA_002071685.1 candidate division WS2 bacterium ADurb.Bin280
TCGCTAGATAATCTATCCCCAATAGATTATCTACTAAAAGTTCTCCCAGAGTCTCATATGTATGCAACCTATACAGTTAATTGACATAATTTTTATTTAAATTTACAATCTCGGTGTCCCCGTTTATTCCAAATCACGCCGAGGTGAGAAAATGATAGTGGCTACATTCTTCGTGCCACAGGGTTTTGACACTGAACCTTACGAGACCAAACTTGCCGAAGTCATCAACAAACTTGGCCGAAAGTTCGTGTCAAACGTCTTCGAATACGAGACAGACCTTCCCAAAGATGGCACAAGGGCCGTCCTCCAACTGACCGTTTCCGAGATCGAGGAGGGCTGGCAAAATCGCGCCGTCTTCATTGCCAACGCCATCAGGGGGGACATTGTTGTGGTTGTCAATGGACGCTTTGTGTATGACGACGAAACGGTAGCGTCGACCGCGCACTTCTAACCTCACTACGGGGCGCCGGCTTTGGGTCGGCGCCCCCTCCACCCTTTACAAATACGTAAGAATAGCTTATAATATCTATTGTCTTGAAGGACTCTTTAGCCCTTTTTTGTTTCGAAGGAGGTGGCTGGGGTGCCACGGGACACAAAGAACGAGGGGCGAGTCACTTGCCCCAATCCGCGCTGCAACGCGCTAGTGCCAGAAGGGCAGCGCCGCTGTCCATTATGCCGAGCAGAACTGCAGCGCTCAAGGGCTTCGACGTAAAACTCGAGGCCCTTTTGACATTGACTGAAGGACGAAAGAATAGTAGCCTCAAAGTAGCAAAGTAAAAAGGAGGACTATGAAAGAAGAAAAAAAATCATACCTTAAGGGAGCGGCGACTGGAATTGCCCTTGGAGCTCTTGCCGGAGCAATTGCGGGAATTTTGATGGCCCCCAAGTCTGGTAAAGAAACCAGAAAAGACATCGCCAAGTGGGTCGACAAAATGAAGGACGAGATTGCGCAAAAGCTTGAGGCGGCCGGTGATTTCACCAAAGAAAAATACGAGCAGATCTCCTCTTCGGTAGTTGATGCCTACGAAAAGGCCAAAAAGATCACCAGTTCGGAGGCACAAGAGATCAAAGAAGACCTATCTAAAAATTTCGACAAAGTCAAAAAAGCCAAAAAAGAATCCAAAAAATAAATTAATTACTAAATATCATCCGCCCAATCTTGACACAAAGGCGAAAAAACCCTATAATATACACACTCCAAACGCCTGAAACCAGAAGGAGGTGATTCCGACGGGGACTGTCATCGGCCATAAAGATCGACCGCTGAAGGTGTCTGATCTTAGCGAGTCCTTCGTGCAGATCGTCTGTGCTGATCGAATCGTTTTCCGATTCGCGGAAGATAGGCACGAGGTTCTCAAAGCCACGGGTCCCTATGGTTGTCGCGCCGCCAAGATCGAGGGAGGTGGCATCCTGATCTTCGAGGTTGGAGAGTTCGAAGACTGCATCATCCTGATCGATGGGATGATCCACAGTCGCGAAAACCCGGCCAAAGTCGGGTCTCGTCTTCAGATCGTCAGGCCCGACGGGACGGGGGTCGATCTGCCGAGCATAGGCGATCTAGGAGTGATAATCGATGTCCGGTGACGAGGGTGCAATCGCACCCTCGTCACCTCCGCCTGTTTACCCTTATCGCAAAAAGAAGAACTAGCGCACTTGCTACAAGCGATAAAATCAAAATCCCCATTCTCTCCCCTGGATTCAACATCGTCAAGTCGAGATACCCAAACATTAAGTATTTATAGTCAATGATGAGCTTTGCGCACAAAAAGCAAAAAGCGCTGAACAATGCCACAAAGGAGATTTTTTTATTGATCAGAAGATACCAGCCCTGCAAACTATAGAAAAAAACCCAAAATATTTGCCCGAAGTCGATCCAGTTAAATCCCGCATGAGACATTTTCAGGGGATAATAGACGAGCGCTAACACTCCAAATATCGCGCTTGGAAAAGACGCAAGCGACAGCAGGAAATGATTGACTTTGCGTCTTTTTAAAATACGCAAAAAAACTAAAGCAAGTAAAAACGGATAGACGGGACAGACCGCGACAATCAGCCAAAGGTATGGTGGAATCTCCAAAAGTTTGGGTAGATCGACAAACAGCGCCGCCAAAGCCCAGAAAAAATCGAGAATGATCAAAAGAGCCAACATATGACTATTTTACACTATTAAACTTGATAATCTTTGTTTTTTGGAGTAAAAAATTATGGTAATGAACCCCAAGCTAAAGGCCACAATTGAAAGTTTTGACGAGCAGGTGCAAGAGCGCACCTCCGGCGTTGATGAAACAAATATTGTCGTAAACGAATCTATCGGCAGAGCTGCTTTTTATTATGAAAAAATAAGAAACGTCATCGACTATCAGGACGAGAGACTCTTTCTAAAAAATGCAATCAAAAGAATACTTCTCAGGAGAACCTTCTTTGGTTCAAACGACAACGCCTCCCGCCTCTTAAGAGAGCTTGTTTGGGCAAAATATTTCGAAAACGACCAAATACCCCTTAGTAAGTCGGAGGAGGTCGCTTCGATTTTAAGAAAATACGATTTTATAAGACAAAATATAAAAAGCAAGAAAAATGCCAACCAAATAAACAGAATTGTTCTTGGCCTAGCCGCCTGTGAGATAGAAACTCATCTGTCAAAACCGATCGCGCGAGAAAGTTTCGTTATTTACTGCAAACAAATAATCAAAAAGAATATCACTCTTAGCGGCGATGATCTAGACGATGCTTCACTCGACATCTTTATTGAAATATTGCTTGAGAAAAATATCTTCAAGAGCGATTTGGACATTCTGCGGTTTGAGCTTATGCGTCGCTACAATCAATACTGGCCGGATATCAACAAAGACGAGGCGCAAGCTTTTTGTATAAATTTTGACAACATTGTTGATTCAATCGATGAGCAAATCATCAAAAGTGGCAACAATGTACTGTCCAGATACGTCAAAAGATATATACCGCCATTTTCAATAATTTGGGAAATTATCAGCCAAAACTCAAAGCGAGCGAGCGAATTATTGAGCAATCAAGATAAGCTCGCCGAAACGTCAAGAGCGATTATCGAACGAAGAACAAAAAATATCAAAAAGAAAGTTTTCAGAGCGGTTTCAAGGGGAATTATATTTATTCTTTTGACAAAAATATCGCTTGCTTTTATCATCGAAGTTCCTTATGAATTAAACACTAGCGGAGCGATCAATTATCTCGCCCTCTCGACCAACACCCTCTTCCCTCCTCTAGTGATGTTGGTAAGCGGTCTCTTTATCAAAATCCCCGGCAAAAAAAATACGAACATACTTATAAAGATAATAAATTCCGCCGTACTCGAAGATGAAATCCCCTTTGCCAAGCTAACAACACTGAAAAAATCAAACAAAAAAAGCAACATTATTTTTAACTTTTTCTATCTGCTGATATCGCTGGCCATCCTCTCCCTTGTCGGCTGGGGCTTGCTCTATCTAGAATTTGAGATCGTAAGCATTATATTATTTTTTGTATTTGTCTCAATCGTCAGTTCGCTTGCTTTTCGAATCAGAGCAACTGCTAGAGAACTCGAGGTCAAAACAAGCGACGAGGGTCTTTTCGGCGGGATTCTTGGGATAGTTTTGCTGCCGTTTATTATTATCGGTAAATTTCTTTCCGACAAATGGTCGGAATATAACTTCACCTTGTTGTTTTGGGATTTCATTATTGAAGCACCGTTTAAAACCCTGATTGGTTTTTTGGAGGGGTGGTTCTATTTTTT
>MWBO01000039.1 GCA_002071685.1 candidate division WS2 bacterium ADurb.Bin280
ACAGATGACAGATAACTATATTAAATTAAAAGTTAAAAGTTAAAAATTAAAATGATAATGCAAAAATAAAAAAGTTTACAGATTCCAGATACCAGACTCCAGAATAATTCATAATTCTGCATTCTTAATTCTTAATTTGGCGAAGCCATCATTCATAATTGAAAAAATGAGAAATTATTCCTGCTTGATTTATGCTTTGTTTTGAGGTAAGGTCTCTTGATATTGGCATTGCCAATAGCATCTTGAAAACACGCGCCATGAGCGCAAGGGAGGAGCCACAGGTGGCGAGAATCATTGTCGGAACGAAGTACCTTTCGCCCGTATGGGCGGCCGTGGTAGCCGATGAGGCCGGAGAGAGAGCGGAGGCGATGGCGAGAGCGTCAAGGCTGGATCACACTGAGCCGATCAAGTTCGGCATTGAGTTCTGCCCCCGCATCGACACATCTTCGCATGGAGAACTCCCCAGCAACCTTCCCGAAGGGCTGTACCGCTTTCGCCTGCCCTCTTTGACGAAGGCGATGTACAAGTCCGAGGCGGAGAGAACCGGGATGGTGGGGTTCTTGCGCTTGAACGGGCAGAAGCGGTCCGAGGGGCTGATCGATGACTCGCCTGTGTTCTCACTGGCCGGGGACATGCCGATCGTGATCGGGGCGAGCGCCGTCCTCGAAGCATTCTGCAATACGAGAGATGGGATTTACGATAAGCTGATCGCAGTCCCCTCGCTCGAGATCGAGAACGCCCGGGAGGTGTTGCGAGCGGGGATATTCGCTTACACCAGCAACGCGGTGGGAAAGATCGCGGAGATTAGTGACCGGCGCGTAGAGGCAGGAGGATCTCCAGCGACACTTTGCTGGAACGTTGGCAATGTGTACAAAGCTTCGGGAGTGGAGCAGGCTTTCAAGGATCTCGCCTGCTTCAAGAATACCCCCATCGTGCCGACTTCCGTTCGTCTGGAGGTCGGTCCTCTGCCGTTTCTCCACGCGAGACACAAGGGTAATCGCCTGTTCGTTTGCAACCTGCTGGCGCGGGCGCTGGAGATCAACCCCAGCCTCGACGTCATCTTCGAGATCTGCGGATTCCACACGTTTGCCACGCGAGTGGCAATGGCGGGGGATTGGGCTGATTACCTCGGCGTGATCATCGCCGATGAGGATCAGAGGCGCAAGGAGAGCGTGCGGAAACAGGGGGCACTGAACGGATTTCCGCACAGCGTCTCTGACTGAAGATGTCTCATGGGCCGTCCGAGGTGTTGCAAGTGCAATTACCTCGGGCGGCCCGTTGTCGTTTTATACAATTAAACAATTTAACAATTATACAATTAGGCAATTTTTTAATTATGAATGTAGAATTAAGAATACAGAATTATGAATTTATGTTTCGGGAAGAAAATAAAGATTTTCGTTTGTTGAAAGCTGGTACTGAAATACCAGAAGGTTCAACTGAAAGAAAATCTTTATTTGCACTCAAGAAACAAGCGTGACGGGAGTGGGTTTGTTAAGGGTAGAGGGCGGTCCTCGCAATTTAAGTCCTCTACCCTTGACCAAATACAGGTAGCTTTAGCTGCCAATAAAACTTATTTGAAGTTTCTTGTTTTCATCCATAATTGAAAAATTGCCAAATTGACTAATTGCGCAATTTTTTTACAGTCTGAAAATTCTGATCAATTTCTCCGAAAACTCTTCGCCGGCTTCCAGTTTCTCCGGCAAATAACGCAAGAGATGGTGTCTGATGTTGTCGCCTTTTTCTTCGCCTAGTGGAATGACGATCGGGGACTTCAGCGGACTGACTGGCTCGAGATATAAAATAGATTTTGCTCCATGTTTGGCGATCCAAAAGGACTTCAGCTCACTGTAGGGAACGTAAGAATTTCTGACTAGAGCACCGCCCTCGTCAAGGGCGAATTCTTGTGTTTTGGGTTTCTCGTGAGCTACTTGAAATGTGACGATAACGGCAAGAATGATGATGATTACCGGAAAATAATTCTCGCTGTAAATAAGAATCAGTGACGACAAAATCGCGATTGCTCCGACTGAAAGAGCCCAAAACGGACTTTTTTCAAAGGTGTAATAATCCGGTGCTTTCCACCTGATAACTTCGGCTATATCAAGCATTCTGACAATTTTTTTCTCTTTGTCTTGTTTTTTCACAACCTTTGCCTTGCTCGGTGTTTTCTTTGCCTTGGTGGCAATTTTTTTAACTTTGATTTGTGCCATTTATAATATTTTAGCACAAAAAGAAAAATCAAGCGTAAAAATTACTCGCCTAATTCTTTCATTGGTTCGCCACAGCAAATAAGCTCTCCGACTCCAGCTTCGATTACGTTGACGAGGTTGCCACAAACTTCGCATTTGTATTTTGCATCTTGTTTGGCCATCTTCCTCCTTTATTTTAAAATTGTCCCAAGATTGAGCCGAGCTCGTCGTCTTGACTGTTTTTGCCAGTAATCTCTCCAAGAAGCGAGATCATCTCTCGCGCCTGCCTCTCGTCTCGCCAATTTGTATTTTTTGCACGGGCGATGAATTCCTCGGCCTTGCTTCGAGGAATTACACCAAAGTCCTCATCTATCCAGGTTTCGCTTGCTCTTATGGCCTCATTTATGGCGACGATCGAACCGTTTAAAGCTTGCTGATACTCCTCTTCATCTATTCTTCCAGTGTCTTTTAAATCAAGGTTGGTCGATAATTGTGTCAGGGCGTTTGAAAAAGAATGATCAAACATGTTTTCATCGGTGTTCTTAAGTTTCAAAATTGAGCTTTCCAGCTGGGAGGCCTTTTGACTTAAATCGCTCATTTGACTGGTCAGCCTTTCTCGCTGGACTTGCTTTTTCAAAAAAGGATCCTCTTTTTCTGCCTCCTGATTAATTTCAGACATTTGTGATCTGCGCTTTTTGAGCTCTTCGATCATTGCAGAAATTTTTTTAAATCTTGACTCGGGACTTTGGGGGTCGTCAAGCTTACTCTTTTGGTCGGAGGAAAGAGTAATTGCCAGATAGCCCATCGTGTTTCTCTGAGAATCAATTCCCGTTCTCAATCGAACCGATTCACTTTGCAAATCGTTGATAAGTTTATCAAGCAGGGGAGCCGTTGGGGTTTCGTCCTCGCTTAAATCTTGCTCAATCAATTTGCCCCCTTCGACAATCATCCCTCTTAATTCGCTTTGTTGATGATCTTCGATGTCTCCGGTGTCGATTATTTTAAGTGCCAGCCCTACTAGGTCGATTTGCTCCTCCACTCCCGAAAGTTCGCCCTCGAGCTGTCCGATTTGTCTGTGGCGTTCGTGATAGCTTCTTTCTCTTTGAATTTTTGCCCCGCAGATTTGGGCATCAATTTTTTGTCTGTAATATTGGTGAGAAAGTGCTAATTGTTTCTCCTCGATTAGCTGGTCGGTTTGCGCCATTTGGCGCTGATCTCTCTTGATTCTCTCAAGACCTCTGGTGTATCTGGAATAAGCATAGGCTAAAACTCCGATCGCCAGAGCATCGCTGGCCAAGCCATCACCCCAAGCGCGAATTATTTCGTAGATCAGTAAATATTTGACCATTCTGGCTAGGTTTTCGGCATATCTCGCGCTCGCCTCGGCGCTCCCAAGGGTTCCTTCCAAAAAGAGTCCCTGATTATCTTCCGGTTCTTCTTTGCCCAAAAAACGCCTCAACTGCAGGCCCTCCTCGCTCCAATGCAACGCTTGGTCGATTGAGACGTCATCACTCCCTTGTGTCTTAATTTTTTCCAAAAACTGCGTGGGGCTTTCGGATGAGGAGACGGCATTTTTGATGTAGTAAAGAGCTTTGGGCAGGTCGCCGGAGTTCTGGAGGTCGCTTTGATTAATTTGCACAAAGGCGTTTACAATCTGAGAGATGTATTGCTCTCTGGCTCTTTGCACTTCTTTGAGATTTTCGCCTTCGGCGTTTTCTTCACTTTGTAATTGCTCGTCGACTTTCAGCTGATCTTCCAATTCCAAAGGAAATCTCCTAAGCTGTTCAAGAGAATCATTTGCCTGTTCTATTGCCGGTTCTCCGCCAATCTCAAAACTGGCATCATATCCGCTGTTTTCGCCTTCGATGCTCAAAACTCCTCCTCAATATTAGAATATCATTTTTTGGCGCTGTCTGCTTGTTGCGCGAGGGCTCAAAAACCCAAAAAGCTGGTGGCAATTCGCTACACATCAATTTCTTGATGCGCGGAAGAAGCAAATTACCGCCAGCTTTTTGGGACGAAAAATTAACAATATGGCAATTATTCAATTAAGAATAATGGCTTCGCCAAATTAAGAATGAAGAGTTAAGAATAATGACTCCGCCAAATTAAGAATTAAGAATGAAGAATTATGAATCAATTAAACAATAAATTATTTATTTTGTGTTATTTTGCATTTCTCATTACGCCAGCCACAGTCAAAACGGCAACGGCTAGCGCTAACGATTTAGCTAGCTTTTTAGCATCGCTTTTACGAACCTTCCAATTTGTTTTGATTTTACCCGGTTGGATTTTTTGTTTTCTCATAAACTCCTTTATTTAATTTTTTAATTATCACATTGGTCTTTAGCAGGTTTTTATTGGCAGCTAAAGCTGCCTATTTATGTCAAAACCAGAGGGGCCTATTTGCGAAGCAGCCCCTATGGTTTTGACAATTCCTTACCCTGCACGCTTGTTTCAAGAGCAAAAAATAAGCTTTTCTTTCTGGCAAACCCTCTCGACAAGTTTGCGAGCTTCCGCCAGAAGCAAAAAGCTTATTTTTCTTCCTGAAACTTTAATGCAATGCAGGCTCCTAATTCTTAATTCATCATTCATAATTGATCAATTGACTAATTGTTTAATTTTTTAATTTATTTCTCCTATTCCTGCGCTCGAGGGAGTGAGCGCAGATAATAGAACAGCCTGATTTAGTCAGGCATGGTTGGTCTCGCCCTCCTTAAGAACAAGACCAACACATGCCGTACTAATCGCGCTTATAGCGCGAATTAATCAATTATCCAATTGTTTAATTGTCTAATTGACTAATTTTCTTGTTGTCAAATGGCTGTTACGTCTTGAGTGTTACGGTTGGCTGGACGATAACTCATTTCCGGCCCGTATATTCATGGCTCACGCCTGAAAACGGGCCAAGAGCACGAGTTCCAAGTTTGTCTTGGAGAATTAATGAATTATGAGAGCGAAATAAAACTATTTCTCAATTATTCATTCATAATTCATAATTCTGAATTACTCTTGCTCTGACGGCTGGCTGCGAGATCTTAGCGACAAGCTAATGCTTCCGACATCGACTCACCGCCAGCTCGTCCACGACCCCGCTTTGTTCAGGGCCGTTGCTTGATACGCCTCCTTAAGTGGGGGATGCGCTTATTTATTTATAATGAAGTGCTCCCGCGGCTTCTCATCGATCTTGATGTTAGACCATCTCTCGTCTTCGATCGGTCCGAAAACCGATCGGAACAGGCGATGAGGCAGTGAAACCCAACCGATAAGGTTGCCGCATAAAAAGAGGGTGGACCGGGAAGCAACAAATTATCTCTTATAAGACAATTGATGCGTCTTGGTCCACCCTCTTAACAGATTTTCTTAAGGTGGATGTGACTTCTCCCGAAAGTCGTATCAAACTCTTTTTCTAAATGTGCTTTACGCTGTGTCTTCGTTTGTCTGTTTTTCAGCGTAACGTCGTATCATACCACAAATAGTGCAATTTGTCAAGGGTGTGTGACGAATTCACATAATTAGTCAATTAATCAATTTAACAATTAATCAATTATTTAACATCTTAAAAAGACAATTTTGTACCATATAATTGCAATCTACATAATTTTGTTTGTCAAAATAATTTGACAATATCAGCTATTTTTGCTATAGTTGTAATAATTCTTAAGTTGTCAAAATAATATTTATGCCGAAACAAACAAAAGATAACCCCATAGCCCAAAAATCATTGCTATTTGCAGTTAAGATTGTGAAATTAGTCAATAAAATGCCGAAAACTCCCGCAGGGTTTGCAATAGGTGGTCAACTGGTTCGGTCCGGTACTTCAATAGGTGCAAATACCCAAGAAGCCCAGAGGGCTCGCTCTAAGAGAGACTTTAAAAATTGTCTCCATATAGCCCTCAAGGAGGCAGTCGAAACCCGTTATTGGCTATTTGTATCCGAGAAATCAGGTTTGATTGACGAATCTAAAATTAACATTGAGCTTGAAGAGATCATCAAAATTTTGTCTTCGATAATTAAAAAATTGACAAATTGACCAATTGATAAATTGATTAATTTTTAATTAAAATGTCCAATAAAATAACTGAAAAAAACACCCGCTATCTGGATCTTCTTAAGAGATCGGGTTTGGGCGAGAAGGAAGCATTGATAGTGGAGGCCCTTCTCGAGAACGGGGAGATGGGGGCGGGAGAGATTATTAGGAGGGTGAACCTGAAGCGTGGCGACACCTATAACCATATCTACTCCTTAAAAAACAAAGGAATTATCGAGGAAAGCTCTACAAAGGGCTGGAAGCGCTTTCGATTGGAACACCCGTCAAGGATAGAGGAATATATAGAAAATCGCTCCAAAGAGCTTGAGGGGGCGAAAAAAGAGCTTTCGGCCGTGCTACCGGCGATTTTATCCACTTACAACCTCTCCTACCACAAGCCGGGGGTGAAGGTGTTCGAAGGAGAAGAGGCGATAGAGAGGGTTATGTCCGATTCTCTTACCTCAAGAACCCCGATATATGAATATCTTGATCCAAGTGAAGTCGATGAGATTCTCGATAAAACAAACAAGAAATACGTCTTAAAGCGACTTGACGCAAAAATTGCTAAAAAACTACTTGTTCCCAATACTACTTTTAGTATTAACAGATATAAGGGAAGGTCAAATGAACTTACGAAGATCAGGTTTTTAGATTTTGAGATGGCCAAATTTCAAACGGTTATGCAGATATATGATGGCAAAATCAGTTATTTGACTCTATCGCCAGACAGCGTAATAGGGGTAATTATTGAAGATCCCTACATTTACAAAATGCACAAAACTCTTTTTGATGTGAGCTGGGAGGCGGCAAAAGAACTCTAGCCGTTGTCTCTTGTTAGCGGGTTTAGCTCGAAGCCCATATAGATGATCTCCTGTTGGTCTTCAATTCTCCTCCTGAATGCGCTCATCACGAACCTGTTGTTTGCTAAAATGGTCTGCGCCTCCTCCATTATTGCTTCAAGTTTGGCGGAAGGAAAACGAAGAATAATTTGGCTGTCTCCTGATAGATCGTAACTGTTTCCCTGATGCATCTGGGCTATTTGTTCATCTCTTAAAGAAAAGAGCTTCAAGGAGTTATTGATTTGCGGATTAAGAGTCATCTCTATGAAATTTCTGCCCGAATCACCAAACGGCTTTATTCCCGAACCGACAAAATTGTATCGTCCGATATATTTTGGTGTCACTCGGTTGCGCGGATCGGCCGTTGCGTGGCCGACTCGACCGTTTAGGGCATGAATAAAAAATCTCCTTAAGATCTCATCACCGATACCGGCACCCTGTACTTCGGGCGGAACATTCAAAGACCCCAGATATGCGTCAGATTCGCTCATTGAATCTACTCTGAAAAAACCGATTAAGTTACCGTCGAGTTTCAAGATATAAAACATACTATCGGGGTTTTGAAGAGCTTCGTCAAATTCTTTTTGAGCTTGCTCACTTATGTCTGCTCGGTCCATCCTATTGCGAACTATCATCAGTCTCATCCTATCGGCGTCCGATCCTGAAATTTCCTCTCCTTGGCATACCTGTAATGTGAACCTAACGAAATCTTCAAGTCTTATCTGTTCATCGTCAAATTTAAAATCTCAATACCTCTTGAAAGAAGTCCGGAAGAGGCTTTTTGTATAACAGCATCGCTGATCTCTCGGTGAAGACTTGTGGACAGATATTGTTCCATCTTATAAATTTTCTCTATTGTTGCGGAAAATCTTTCAAGCACAGTTTTGGCAGTCTGCGTATCTAGTTTTTCGGTTAAGGCGCTTATAATTTCACTCATTGAAGCCCCGCCCTCAAGTGCCAGAAAACTTGTTAGAGCGTCTTTACCAAATTCTTTTAAAAATTCAGTAGTTTTCTTTGTTTGTTCTTCGGATTTGCCTTTGATAAATCGCAAAAATTCAAACTGTATAGGCACTTCGAGTTCCGACAAATTCACGCCGAAGTCTCTTCTAATCTGTTCCCTGACTGGTAAACTCGACATTAAAATAAAATCGGCGAAGTCTCCGGTATTTCCCCGCTTACCGTCGTCAGCTTCTTTTGAGACGTAAACAGGAAGTGCGGCGTAGGATTGCAGGCCCGCGTCCTCTCCTTGCTTTCGTTTTTCTAGCATTGATCTTTCCGCAAACATTGAAAGTTGACCGTGAAAATCGTATATCCCTATGAGCGAAGGAGATAGCGCGGCGCAAATAAAGTTATTTCTTGGACCAAGCGGATTAAGGTCTTCGATTCTGTTTCGCCACAAATCCTCAGAACGCCATCTATCGACTCTTTGCCTGTGAAGTTCTGTGCTTTCTCCCGATTCATCTTCAAAATCTTGATAATGAGTAATCAGGAATGAATTCATTTCTTCAAGTATAGATCGCGCTCTTTGGCTGACGAGATAGGACTTTGATTTTTGGGCAATCTTTTCGATTTCTTCTCGTATTGTCCGATAATTTTCAAATGCATATCCATCGTCGCCAAGAGTTCTGCGAAAAATCATTCTTACTAGTTCGAGCGCTTTGGATATTTCTCCGAAGCTTTCCTCACTTTCCGACTCCATTAATTTCTCGAAATAGCTGGATAATTTGCTTGGCGCAAATCTCGTGTCATATACCATCCAGCCCATTAGGTTTTGCAGGTGATACGAGGAGGCGTCGAGCTGTTCCTGCGTTAAATTGCTTTTTTGTGTCCAATTAAGTTCTGCGGCACCTTGATATAAAACCTCGGGCTTAATCATGTGCACGTCATTTAAGTAGTGATCAAAAAGAATTCTTATTGCCTCGAAATGCTCTCCTGTTTTTGCATATTCAATAAGAGATTTAAATATTTTGTCTTGTATATTTTCTCTTTTAAAATTCCTAGTAGATGGCCTTGGGGCTGTGAAATAAATTATTCTTTGGGACAGCTCTTCTAGTTTGTACCTGTCGGGATTTTTCGACTTTTCCGCCTGTGAAGCAAAATCTACAGAAGGATTCCATATATTACTATTTAGATCTGTCAAATTTTTGTATGCCAAACCTACTTTCGGAGCGCTTTCTGCTACTTCAATTATTTTTGTAACTATAGCATCGGCTGTTTCCTGGGAAATATCATACTGGTGCTCGTCCACATCAAGTTCGTGCATAATTTCTGAAAGCACCCTGAATCCATGAGGAGGGACTGCCAAAATTTGCTCTCTTAAAGCTTTGTCGGAAAAGTTCGAGGGTTTTGGTTGATCCTCCTGTGATTCAGATGGGTGCGAAGCCGGATTTTCTTCCTGGGCTACCAACTCCTCTTCTTTTGGTTCATCTCCTTCATTCATACTAAAATTGTAAATCTTTATTAAAAAAACGCAAACAAAAGTTTGCGTACTAATTTATCAAATACTTATAAATTGTTAACAGTTATTTTGCAGTGGTTCGCCGAGAGGATCCCCCTTCAGTCAAAATCTGCTGATTTTGCTTCAGGGCGGGCCTCGTCGCCAGTCGCGCCTGCGGCCTTCGAATCATCTCGGCTACCCAAATAATTGCTTTGCAATTCTGGTACCGCATCGTAGAGGATGTTAGAAATATTTTCGTAAACTCTACTGAGAATATTCACATACCTGACTTATCACCGCAAACCTAATTCCTTTTTTATATCGTTTAATAAATCATCGAATTTCAAAAATCCTGCCTTTTTGTTAAAGTGTCCACTTTTGGGTTTAAAGACAAGAGCAGTATCTAAATTTTCTGATAACCGTTTCCCATTATCAAGCCCAACATATGGGTCATTGTCTGAGTGATACACATAAAACTTCTTGCAATTGCTTTTTATTTTATTCCAATTAAAGGGATAGCCCGTGAAAGGTTTATCTCCAGCCCAATTAACAATAGGGGGAATACCTATTGGGGTTGCAACCAAAAACGCCGCTTTTATCGGATTTTTTAAAGCTTCCAATACTCGTAAAAGAAAAGAGCCGCCTAGGCTATGCCCGACCAATATTGTTTCTCCGTCAATTCTGTCTTTATATTCATCTAAAACTTTAAACCAATTCTCTAAGGTTTGATTTTCTGGAGTTGGGAATTGTGGAACAAACACTTTGCAATTCAATTTTTCTAATTCACCCTTAAGCCAAGGAAACCAGTTTTCCTCTGGATATCCGCCTGTGCCGTGAAAAATGAAAACTTTTGTCATTTTTTTCTAACCTTCCTAGGTGGGGTCAAAATTAACAGGTTCAAATGCTATGGTACGCCCGAGAGGATTCGAACCTCTGACCTTTGGCTCCGCAAGCCAACGCTCTATCCAGCTGAGCTACGGGCGCATACGATAATTAAATTAAAAATTAAACATTAAAAATCAAAATGATAAAGAAAAAAAAGTTTACAGATAACAGATGCCAGACTTCAGATAACGTATAATGCAAAACGAATAACGTAAAATCACAACGCAAAATTAATAATTCAAGCAATCATACAAACAATTCTTAATTCATAATTCTGCATTCTACATTCTTAATTTGGCGAAGCCACTATTCTTAATTCTTAATTCTGCATTCATAATTGACCAATTGACTAATTGTTTAATTGATCAATTATTCGGTTGTTTTTTCAATGTTCGACCATCTTTCAGTATTTTACTTCAAAACAGGGTAAAATCAACCTTCAATAACCAAAAATACCTAATTTATAGAGGTAAACAACATACAAATTTATGGCTATGCTGATGCCGACGAGAGGGAGGGCGATTTTCCATCCGACTTTTTGAAAGCTGAAAACCAAGATCAAAATTAGCAACACAATGTAATCGAGAGAAAATCTATAGCCAAATTGAGTGAAACCGACCGTCGCATGAGTCAGTCCTGGTAGGGATGACAGTATGACTGAGAGTATCAAAAACAATACCCGCCCCTCCCTTATTTTTGTAAGCAACAACAAAACAAGAGCAGGTGTGCTTATATAAATGGCCGTGGCATAATTGCTGGGGACGAAATACGGGAAGTGCGTAGAAATTTGGGGAAATGACGCAAACGCCGCTTTGAGATTTCTAAACAGATAAGAAAAATCAAAGACTCCCTTACTAAACCATGGCTCATCCATTATCCCTGGTATGAGCGAGTATCCTGTTTCAGCTACGCTCCCAAATCTGAAAAAATTGTATAGTCCGTAAATAATTATAGCCAAAAAGACCGCCGCGCAAAAATTTGTCAAGACCCCTGCGCGGTTTTTCTTATCTATTTTTTCAAAAAGCAAATAAAGCAGAATCGGGAAATTCAAAATGGTCGGTAAGCGTGAAAGAAAAGAAGCTCCCAGAAAAAGACCGGAGAGAAAAGGTCTTTTCGAACTCGCCAAAAGAAGTGATAAAATACTGAAAAATACGGCGCAAACATGAGCGAAATACCAGCTCGTTCCGGATAGAGATGTGAAGTAGAAATTTGTACCAAAGCCAAGTAGGGCGGTCAGCGACACCTTTATCCATTTTTTTGTGGTGAAGCGATCCAGCAAGAGATAAAAAAGAGCGACCGACAATCCTGCAATGATGATACTGGCCCATTTTTGATTGAATGTTTCGCCAAATACTGCCACAAAAGGAACCAAAGCGACTGCCGGCATTGGCGGATAAACGACGTAGTGCTTGTCTTGAAAGGGGACGAGTTCGTTGAGTTGTGGCGAGGGCTCGACGTCCAATTTCGCTTGCAGGAAAGACTTGGCGAGGGGGGTGAAATAATGGAGGTTTTGATAAGAATTTTTTGTCGAGAAAAAATAAATTGCGATGGAGAGTGAAGCAATAAATAAGGCGATGAGAGCTTTTTTCATGAGCTCATTTTACATTTGAAAAAAGATAAATGATAGCGCTTGTACAAAAATTACCTATACGAGTATTGATATTTTATTAAATTTTGATAGACTCTGCGCGTTGCGACAATCCGGGATAAAGGTGAGAGTTATGCTTGGTGACAAAAGCAACTTGAGAAGCGACTTGCTACGTGTGTCGGCTACAAGTGACCCGGATCGGGTTGTCGGAGCGATTCTGGGGACCCTCCGCAGGCACGACCGTGTTGAGGTCAGCTCGATCGGATTGAATGCGCTCACTGTTGCGCTCAAGGCCATCGATGCAGCATCCTCCTTCTCGGTCGCCAAATCCGGCAAGCTCCTCGTCTTTACTGCCAAGATAGACGCGGATGCGCAGACGGAAAGCGGGGCCAAGCCCCTTGTTCTGACTTGCTGGGAGGAAGAATCCTTCTTTAAGGATCGAGTCTTGTGGAGGATGGATCTTCGAGGAGCGGTGGAAAGTGTCGCGAAGGGGTTGGTCGAAGAGTTGGGCGAATCGCAGAGTGTAGCGATTCGCGCCGGCAGGAGCGACGTTTTCAAGGCTCTGACCGCTATCGTGAAAGCGCGCGCGAGCGTTTCCATCGTCGCGCGCGTGGACATGGTCTTCCCCGATGGGTCGTTTGAGCTTCACAGCCATTTCGATAATCGGGGATGAGTCGAAAGAAGTGATCGAGGGGCGGCCGCCACAGGCGGCCGCCCCGTTGGACTTTTGCAAGCGATTGAGAAAAAGCTTTCTATCTGATAATATTTTTCTTGTCTGGAGGGTTTTTGATTTTCAAAACAGTTTTTTGACCGAGGCTTTGCCGAGAATTGGAGAGGTGCCGTCGGCCCGAGGCCGACCAGCCTTGGGCTGGGAGTGGATTTCACTCTTTTTTGTCTGCAAATTTATAAATGGAGAGGTGCCGGAGTGGGTTTGACGAGTGGAGCGTCAAACGGGCTTTAAACAAAAGCCCTGGCGGACACGACGGCACAGTTTTTTGACCGAGGCTTTGCCGAGAAATGGAGAGGTGCCGGAGTGGCCGAACGGAGCTCACTGCTAATGAGTTGACCTCGCAAGGGGTCCGTGGGTTCGAATCCCACCCTCTCCGCCATAAATAAAAAATGCCAAGCTTGTCTTGGTGTTTTTTATTTATGGCTGGAAAATGGAGAACGTGGGATGAGAAGGCCACAGGAGCGACTGGCGACGAGGCCCGCCCTGAAAAAATTTCAGCAGAAATTTATTGAAGGGCGAATCCCACCTGTCCTTCCGAAGCTTTCTTGACTCG
>MWBO01000040.1 GCA_002071685.1 candidate division WS2 bacterium ADurb.Bin280
GTATCTAGGCAACTATGATCGGTACAATTATCTAACCGGCCGCTGGACGGATTTACCGGTAAAAGAGAAAGATTGTGGTAATTATTTGAAATTAACTCTAGAAAAATACAAAGTACCGACTATCGGTGCTAACGGCACAATGATTCGTCGTAGACTGATTGAAAAGCAGGTTGGTGATTATCTGTTTGACATCGATGAGATCCATGAGCTAATTGCTAAGGGGAAAAACAAGTTTGCCAAAGTAAAAGTGGGGATTATTCATGTGTTTTCTGGCACAGTGTCGACTTTTATACGTAAACAAAAACGGCGGATCAAAGATTACGGTTACTATAATAAACTCGGAGTGCGCAAATACCCTTGGAACAAGCTGAACAAAGCCGGTTTCGTTAAATTTGTTATTTTCTCTGTACTTTGGTTGCCGACCTTTGTTGAGGCCAGCATGGGATATATTAAGAAACCTGATCGAGCTTGGTTTTTTCATCCCTTGGCTTGCTGGTTGACGCTTTGGGTTTATGGTTGGGGAAAAATTGGTCAGACATTATTCGGTGCCAAGGAATTGAATCGAGCTAATTGGAAACAGAGCTAGTTTTGAAAATTATATTATGTCAACTTATAAGAAGAAAAAAATTGCTCTTTTGATAAACGCTTTTTGGAACTCTGGCGCCGGCATTTCCGGTGGGGACCAAAGAGCAATGCAGATTTTTTGTCGTCTGGAGAAAAAATTCGATATTGATATTTACACTTCGGCTGATGGCAAGAAAGTCTTCAATAAAGAGATAAAGTCAGCAAAATACATTGTTTCACCGCAAGAATTTGAAAAAGGCAACGTGCTTTTGCGATATTGGAGAAGGAGCAATTGGTTGACGGGAAAATTGGCTGAAAAAAAATATTCGGTAATATATTCTTCTTCGGATTTTTTCCCGGATGTGACGCCTGCCCACGTTTACAAGAAAAATAATCCAAGAGTATTGTGGGTTTCCTGCGTGTTTCATATTTATCCGAACTGGCGTAAACGGCCCGGTAATAAGTTTATCAATCTCATTGGTACCAGGATTCAAATAGAATCATTTAAAAAGATCCGCTCCTTGGCTGATAAAGTAGTAAACATTAATTATCAGGTTCGGGACGAATTGGCGGGAAAATATAAATTTGATAAGCAAAAAATTATTGTTAATCCCTGTGGTATTGATTTGAAATATTTTGAAAATATCAAAGCAAAAAAACAACCGTTACAAGTATGTTTTATTGCCCGTCTGGTTCCGTCAAAGGGAATTTTTGACTTAGCCGATATTTGGAGTCAGGTGGCCAAAAAAATGCCGACGGCAAAATTAAAAATAATCGGTGGAGGGAGTGAAGAGATTAAGCAGAAACTTAGAAGCTCTTTTGAACGATCTGAATTATGCAAAAATGTTGAAATTCTCGGTTTTCTTGAAAATGACAAGGCTTACAAGATATTAAAGGGATCCGCTTTGTTTATTTTTCCTAGTTATGAAGAGGGATTCGGGATTGCCATTGCTGAAGCCTTTGCTTGTGGAGTTCCAGCCGTGACCTGGGACCTTCCTGTTTACAAAGAGGTTTTCCCTAAAGGGCTCGCAATTGCTAAAATTGGTGACACGGGGTCTTTTGCCAAAAATGTCTCGGGGCTACTTTCAGACAAGAAAAAACTTTTTAGGCTTGCAGTCGAAGCTCTAGATGTGGTACAAAAGTACGATTGGGACGGGATTGCGAAAACTGAAATGAGTTTTTTTATAACTAAATAAAATTAATTTTAATAAAATGAGAAAAACAACTCCAATCTTTAGTGTGTTAATTCCAGCTTATAAGGCAGAAGGAATTATTGGCGCCACAATCAAGAGTATTCAGAATCAAACATTTGCAGATTTTGAGCTCATTATTGTTGATGATAATTCTCCTGACAATACGGAAGGTGTAATTAAGAAATTTCAAAAACAAGATGAGCGAATCAAATATTTTAGAAATGAAAAAAATTTAGGATATTCGGGGAATCTTAAGCGCTGTCGTGAACTCGCAACAGGAGAGTACATTTATTTAATGGGCAATGATGACATTCTTTCTAAATACGCTTTAGAGAAAACCCTCAGTGCCTTTAAGATGGACAGCGATGTAGGTGTTGTCACCAGACCGTATTATTGGTTTGAAAATAACGAAATAAATCAAGCGGTTAGAGTCGTGACTCCTCTCGATAAAAATGCAGACCGGCTAATCTCAATCTTTGACGGTAAAAAAGTTTTTTGCAAGGTTTTAGAATCGGTCGGACAGCTCTCTGGACTTGCTTATAAACGAATTTGGATGACCGAACCGATTCATCCGGATATTTTTCCTGCCCACATTTATCCATTTCTGGCGATTTTTCGCGAACATAAAGCGGTATTTTTGAAAGATTATATTTTGGCAGTTAGAATCTTTTCATCTCAAACCAGGTCACTCTCATCAATTTATGAACCTTCGCCGACGTTTACCTGGGCTCGAATGTTTAAAAAAATTTTAAAGTCTAAAAAATTTCAAAAACCGAGAAAATGGGGGATAGAACATATTGCCCTCAATTATGACGGGCTGATTCAAATGAAAAATTATGCCAGATTCCCCTTGTTCTTTAAAGAAGTAGGTTTTTTGATTAAATATCGTCCCAAAAACCTACTTTCGTTGAAATTTTGGTTTTATGTGATTGGGCTCACCTTTGTGCCAAGATTTCTTCTAATTCCGATGGTTGATAAATACAAAAAGAAAATTATTTCCAGAAAAATTAGCAAAATTAAGCTCGATAACAAAAGATGAAGAAATTAATTTCGAAACTGTATCATAATCCGATCATTAGTTTTATTTTTCCAACAGTAATTCTCTGTCTACAAAGAGAATTGGCTGATTGCAAAACGGTGCTTGATCTGGGTTGTGGGCCAGATTCGCCGATTCGACATTGTCAAAATATTGATTACAGTGTTGGTGTCGAAGTTTTTGAGCCTTATTTGAAAAAAAGTAGAGCAAAAAAGATTCACAATAAATATTACAAACGTGATCTCTTGAGACTTGATTTTTCCAAGAATTCTTTTGATGCCGTAATTTTAATTGAGGTATTGGAACATTTACCAAAAGAGGAGGGAAGAAAGATTATTTCGTTAGCAAGAAAATGGGCAAAGAAAAAGTTAATAATCACTTCTCCAAATGGCTTCGTCAAACAGAAGGCCGTTGACAACAATCCGTGGCAGAAGCATCTATCTGGTTGGGATTACAAAGAAATGCGCTCACTCGGTTTTAAATGCCGGGGGCTAGCCGGTTTGAAACACTTGAGACAGGAAGTCGAAAATGACACGATGGGTGACGACCTCATGTCATCAATTAGACTAAAGCCAAGGGTCTTCTGGTTTATTATTGCTTCACTTTCCCAATCACTTGTATACTGGGTCCCGGGATTGGCTTTCGAGCTTTTCAGCGTCAAATACAAGAAATAGGACAAAAAGATGAGAATCAGCATTATTATACCGGTCTACAAAGGTGAGTCGACTATTGTTGAGACTCTGGACAGTTTAATGTGTCAGAGTGCTCCTTTT
>MWBO01000041.1 GCA_002071685.1 candidate division WS2 bacterium ADurb.Bin280
ACTTTTTTATTTTTGCATTATCATTTTAATTTTTAACTTTTAACTTTTAATTTAATATAGTTATCTGTCATCTGTAATCTTTTAACTTTTAATCTATAATTTACTTACCATGTTGCCAAAAGCAGTTCAAAATTTAATAGAGGAATTCTCGCGTCTTCCCGGGATCGGGCCAAAATCGGCGGCGCGGTTAGTTTTTTATTTGTTGAGCAGACACAAAGACGATGTCAAAAATCTTTCTGTTGCTATAGAAAGATTGCTCGATGATTTGGTTACCTGCAAAAGCTGTTTCAATATTGCCGATAGTGATCCATGCGAAATTTGTCTTGATGAAAACAGAAATAGGAGTGCACTCTGTGTCGTCGAAGACCCCCTTGATGTAATATCGCTCGAACGAGCAGGTTTTGACGGCCTCTATCATGTTCTTGGCGGCGTGATATCTCCTATAAATGGAATCGGTCCCGATGATCTAAGGATAGGTGAATTGATTAAGCGATTAAGAATGTCTGATAAAATAAAAGAGGTTATTTTGGCTACCAATCCTTCTCTTGAAGGCGAGGCGACCGCAGTGTATATTTCAGATAAGCTATCGCAGTTTGATATAAAAATAACCAGACTGGCCAGGGGTTTGCCGATGGGAGGCGATCTCGAGTATGCTGATGAGCTAACGCTTTCAAGGGCCCTAGAGGGAAGAAAGGAGTTTTAATGGAAGATCTGCAGATGAAGTTTTGTCCGGATTGTGATTATCAGGGTAAGGAATTGATTTGTCCGATATGCCATCGCGATATGATCGAAGATCCGACAGCGGAGGGGAGCGCTCCAAAGGCAAATCAAAGTGGGGAGTCAGAGGATCTGATCGACACCGATCAAGGCGTGAGTGATGATGAAATAATCAATAATTAACATAAGTCGTGAAACTAAAAATTTACAATACTCTTTCAAGATCCAAACAAGAAGTAACACCGATTAGCGGCGATACTATCAGGATGTATTCATGCGGTTTGACTGTTTATGATTTTGCACACATCGGAAATTTGAGAAAGTATGTTTTCGATGACCTTCTGAGACGAACACTTAAATATTTTGGCTACAAGGTCAAGTGGGTTATGAATATTACCGACGTCGGCCATTTGACGAGTGATCAAGACGAGGGCGAGGACAAGATTGAAAAAGGAGCTAGAAAAGAAGGAAAAAGCGCATTTGAAATTGCTGAATTTTATAAACAGGCATTTATTGACAATCTGAAAAAGTTGAATATTGATATGCCTGACGTTCTTCCCAGTGCGACTGGTCACATAAAAGAACAAATTGAGCTCATCAGCAAACTTGAGAGCAGGGGATTCGTTTACAAAACAGACGACGGAATTTATTTTGACACATCAAAACTAGATGATTACGGTAAGCTTGCCCGACTTGATAAAGAAAATTTACAGGAGGGTGCGAGAATTGAAATAAATCCGCAGAAAAAAAATCCGACGGACTTTGCTTTGTGGAAATTTTCCTACCCGCAGGGAAGGGATTTTGATCAAAACGTGGACGATCAAAGCAAGCGCCGACAAATGGAGTGGCCATCGCCTTGGGGCTTGGGCTTTCCGGGTTGGCATGTGGAATGTAGCGCTATGAGCACCAAGTATCTAGGTCAGCCGTTTGAGATTCACACCGGAGGTGTCGATCACATCAATATCCATCATACAAATGAGATTGCTCAAAGCGAGGCGGCCGAGGGCAAGGAGCTTGCCAGATACTGGGTGCATAGTGAACATTTGCTAGAAAATGGTAAAAAAATGGCCAAATCCGATGGTCACTTCATTCGCCTGATGGATTTAGAAGAAAGGGGATTTGACCCGGTTGATTTAAGGTTTTTTTATCTTCGTTCGCATTACCGCTCGAAAATTGATTTTTCTTACCAGTCGCTTGAAGGATCAAGGAGCGCCAGAAGAAAAATTGTTGATTTTTGTCTTTCGTTGGAGAGTGGTGAGATAGAGGGCGAAGACTTATTTTATCGGGAAAAAATGAATGAATTTGATGAAGCGCTCTCTGACGATCTCAATACTCCAAGGGCTTTGGAAGTTATTTTTACGACCATTACGGAAGCAGCAAATAAATCTTTTAGGGGCGCTTTTGCCAAAAAGTTTTTTGAAAAAATCGATGAGGTTTTGGCGCTCGATTTATTTAAAAACCCTTTTGAGAGCATCGGTTTTTCAGGGTCAAAAGAAATTTTAATCGCCTCATCATTTGAGCAAGAAGTTGCTGAAATTTCCAAGGAAATGGCTCTCAGGAAAGAGCAAGGGGATTTTTTCGCTTCCGATGAATTGAGGGCAAAGCTTGTCAATATGGGATACGTGGTCGAGGAATCACAAAAACAAATAAAGATTTATAAAAAATAGCTATTGACAAAGAAGACGAAATGTGCTAGTCTTTGGCGTTGATTCGTTAACAACAGGGAGATGAGCCATCGAGGGGATGGCCTTTTTAATTTGAGCGGGATTTAGTGGGCATAAATCTGACTGGAATTTGGGAGAGTTGTTTCGGCTTGGACCGAAACAGTGCCCCTCCTTCTCACTTTCCGGTCAGATTTTTGCCCGCTTTTTGTTAGGAGGAACAAGCGGACCGATTGACTTGAGGGAGCCAATGTAATTTGAAAATCAGAATACATCATCGGACGAGAAAGGGCGCGATCTTTTTCGTTTCTTTTCTGGTCCGATGATGTACTAACACCCGCCCTTATGGGCGGCAAGAAGTTACTTTGCCGCCAAGGGCGGTAAGGAGGCGAGTCGTATGTCGAAGTCTGTGGTCGTGGTCGTGCTGTGCGTGGCGATTCTTTCGCCGGCACAGGCAGGCCTAAAGGAGTTCCTGTTTGGGACTCCGGAGCGTGAGATCTCCCGCACCCTTCCACAGGGTGGCTGGGACTTCCAGGTTCGCGATCCGCGAACCGGAGACGTCGCATTGTTGTCTGACGGTCTAGGGGGGTTCGTGACGTATCATCCCGACATGGGGGTGCGACGCGGTCAGATCGTCGTTCTGCGTCCTCTGATCGCATCGGGGGATCGCAGGATGGGGCGACTGGCTCTTCGCTCCTCGGGCATGCCGGTTCTTGATGTTCTCTTTCCGGAGAATCCGCGGGTACAGCCGGTAATCCGGTACGGAGAGGAACTCGCCCACCTGATTAATCCGCCTGGGTGGGAAGTCGGGAACTGTCGCAACATCTTCGCCTCGAAAGACGCCGACGAGGACGTCTGGACGAAGACTG
>MWBO01000042.1 GCA_002071685.1 candidate division WS2 bacterium ADurb.Bin280
GGCTATAAATATAAAACAAGCGCCAATGATTCGTGGAGCGAAATCATTAGTGAAAATCAGGTGACGATCGATAATAATACCAATTATTCAGGGGAGAACACATTTTATTTGTTGGTTATAGATAATGCGCAAAATCAATCTAGCGAAAAAACAGTCAAATTTTATATTGCTCCCGGGCTAGTTAGAAATTTGTCGGCCCTTCCTGCTACAACAGCGGAAAGTCCTTCGACGCAAAATAATTTCAAATTTACATGGGATGAGCCGGAGAATCTATCTGGAGAGATAAAACAATATAGATATTCTATTAATCAAACACCATCCTCCGCCAATACAACCGATAATGTTGTAAGTAGTGCGCAGATAGATTATGGTCCTCATGCAACTCAGCAAGGCAAAAATACTATCTATGTTGTAGCTGAAGGTGATTGGGGTGGCAGTAATGTCAATTATGATCAATATTCCTCGCTTGATTTCTATATCCAAACAGAAAATCCCAATCCTCCCGAAGGGGTGCAGATAACCGACAGTTCCAACAGGGTTTTGAATCAATATCGCCTGACCATTACGTGGGATGAGCCTTCTGAAGGTCCCGAAGCCGAGGAATATGTCGTTAAGCGTTCGACCGATAATCAGACCTTCGCTACAGTCGGATCTACTACGTCTACCGGCTACCTTGATTCTGGTTTGAGTGGGGATGACACATATTATTATAGAATTTTATCAAAAGATTCTGCTGGAGCGCTGTCGGTTGAGAATGCGGATTTGACAGTCGATAAAAAACCAACCGGAAAGTATACTCAACCGCCTGAGATATCAAACACTAGTGTCAAAGTTGTGACCGGCGCGACTACGGCCGATATTACTTGGGTGACTGACAGATCCTCTGATTCCTTTGTCGAATATGGAACGACGGAAGGTCTGGGGTTGAGCTTCGGACAAAGAGAAGAAACCAAGGAGCATAAAGTATCGTTATCGGGACTTAAAGCCGGAACTAAGTACTATTATAGGTGCCAGAGCTTGGATCCGGGTGATCTTCGAGATTATTCTCAAGACAGTGGTTATTCGGAAATTTTCGAAATGACTACGACTGCCGCCCCAACTTTGAGTGATGTAAGTTTTTCTAGCATTACGACTAATTCGGCGATTGTCAGTTTCCAAACCAACAAGACCTCTATTGCTCGAATTCAGTATGGGACTTCTACTGATTATGATAAAGAGATAAATGATAGCGCAGGTTCGGGGACGAGTCAGCACGCCGTATTACTTGACTCTCTACAGGATGATACAACTTATCAGCTCAAAATCACCATAACTGACGAGGAGGGCAACCAGATAGAATCTCCGGGTCACTCTTTCAGTACTCTAGCAATGCCAAAAGTAGAGAGCATGACAATTGAGTCCCAAAAGGAATCGGCTGATACGTCAGTCAAAATAACATTTGTGACAAATGTGGAAACCCTTGGTGCTGTAGAATATTCATCAGCTGATATCGCAAAAAAAGAAGTGGCTTCGTCCGAATACAAAAAGATTCACGAATTTACTGTAGGGGGTCTTCAGGATCAGCAAAGTTATACTTTTCAAGCATTGGCAAGGGACAAGTTCGGTAATGAAGCTAGATCAGATTCCAGGGTTTTTGATACTCCAAATGATTCGCGCCCACCAGTAATCACTGACATAGTCATTGAAACTTCAAACGTTGGTGTCGGAAGAGAGGATGAGGCGCAAATGGTAGTCAGTTGGAGGACGGACGAGCCGGCGACAAGCAAAGTCGAGTACGGCGAGGGTATTAGTGGCGATCAGTACAATCAATCTACTACTGAAGATGGAGCTATGACTAATTCACATTTGGTTGTAGTCTCCGCTTTGACCGATGACAATCCTTATCACTTGAGGGTCTGCTCTAAAGACAAGGGCGCCAACATCACTTGCTCCGGAGATAACACCGTAGTTCCCGGGGAGGCCAAAAAATCGTTGTTTACGATCCTGCTCGATACTTTCCAAAATACTTTTGGATGGCTTTTGGTACTTATAAAATGATTTGATATAATTAATTAATATGGAAGATAAAGAAACAAGAAAGCAAATAGAACTGGACCACGTAGTAAAAGTTTTTAAAAGCGGTAATACTACGGTTAGAGCCTTGGGGGGGATAAATCTCAAAATAGACCAAGGAGAATTTCTTGTTCTCTATGGTCCCTCCGGCTGTGGTAAATCAACCTTGCTAAATACTCTGATAGGAATAGAGAAGCCCACTCGTGGCGAGGTTTGGATAAATGGAACAAATCTTTACACTCTCAAAGAGGATGATAGAAGTGAGTACAGGGCATCCAAATTTGGGGTTGTTTATCAGTCGCAAAACTGGATAAAGTCACTTAATTCCAAAGAGAACGTTGCTTTGCCACTTGTCGCCAGAGGAGTCAAGTTTCGCGAAGCGGTTGATAAGGCAGAAAAATTTATGGAGGAGCTAAAGATTTCCGAACTTCTTCGCCAGACACCAACTCAACTTTCCGGTGGTCAACAGCAAAAACTAGGAATTGCAAGGGCTCTTATTTCAAATCCGAAGATTATTTTTGCAGATGAGCCGACGGGAAATCTGGATAGCAAGTCTTCAAACATTGTTATAGATTTTTTAATGAAAATAAACCGAGACATGAAGCGAACCATAATACTAATAACTCACAATCCGGAATATTGGGATATCGGTCACAGAAAGATAGAGATGGAAGACGGAAAAGTGATTAAGGATGTAAAGAAAAATGGATAAACATTTTATATTTTTGTTTGCAATTAGGAATATGACTTTCAGAAAGCTACGGGCAGCTTTGACAATTATTGGAATGTTAATTGGTATATCAACGATCGTCTTTCTTGTGTCTTTTGCTTTTGGTTTAGAAAAGCTGGTAAAAAATGAAATTTCAAACGGTAATGCGATGCAGTTAATCGATGTTGGCACAGGAAATTCGCAAATCGTTAAATTGAATGGCGATGCCGTTGCCAGAATAAAGGAGCTCTCAGACGTAAAAGCCATTGAATCCATCTCGAACGTTGCGGCAATGGAAAAAACCGTCAATAAAGACAAGCCCCTAGACCTATCCTTTTTTGTAGTCAGCAAAGGGTATTTGGGGCTATCGGGGTACAGTCTCAAGTATGGCAGTGATCAAAGTCTTCAAAAGGGTGACGGGCCATTTCCCGTGTTGATAAATGAAGGATTGCTGGATGAGTTAAAAATCGAAGGTGGCCAAGCGGCTATAGGAAAGAGGATTTATTTGGATCTGATAGTGCCAAAACAAATAACTGGCTCTGAGCCGGTAAGTTTACCGGATCTGGAATTTGAGGTTGTGGGAATAGTTGATGGCAACTCGGCTTCTGGAGTTTTTATGCACAAAGAATTTGTAGCAGATATACCAATAAATAATTTTTCTAAGTTGAAAGTATCGACCATATCGGTAAGCAATATTGAAGCAGTTCAAAAGCAAATTGAGGGTCTCGGGTTTAAAACAGAATACGTTGGAGAGACTGTCAAGCAGGTTGAACAGGTCTTTAATTTGTTTAAAATTATCTTAGCCGGTTTTGGAACGATCGCTCTTGTCGTTGCCGGCTTGGGGATGCTTAACACCCTTACTATCTCATTGTTGGAGAGGACTAAAGAAGTGGCTTTGCTTAAGATAATAGGAGTCAAATCCAAAGATATTCGTCACATTTTTCTAGCAGAAGCTATTACTATGGGAATTTTTGGTGGAATTATCGGTGTAGCGTTTGGCTATTTTCTTTCAAGAGTTACAAATAAAGTGATCGATGCCATAGCTGTAAATTCGGGCGGTGATCCTGCTACCTTATTTATTTTCCCCTTCTGGTTTGTCGCCTTGGTCTTGATATTTGCAATTACAACCGGGCTTCTGACCGGTTTTTATCCCGCAATAAGAGCTTCGAAAATCAATCCTCTGGATGTTATAAGGTACGAATAAAACAGCTTTTAATCAATATCTTCGCTTCGAGTGAAAAGCCTTTTGTTTGACTTTTGTTTGGGTCTGATCTAAAATCTCTTTTATGGAGAATAGTTTTATTTTTGTTAAGGGCGCCAGAGAACACAACCTCAAAAATGTTGACGTTAAAATTCCCAGAAATAAGCTGGTGGTGATGACTGGTTTGTCGGGGAGTGGAAAGTCATCACTAGCTTTTGATACTATTTACGCGGAAGGCCAGCGCAGATACGTCGAATCACTGTCGTCTTACGCAAGACAATTTCTGGGGCAAATGGAGAAGCCCGACGTTGATTATATCGAAGGACTCTCTCCGGCTATTTCTATAGATCAAAAGGCCGTTTCAAAAAATCCTCGCTCAACAGTAGGAACGGTCACTGAGATTTATGATTATCTAAGGGTTCTTTTTGCTAGGATTGGTAAGCCATATTGCCCGCTTGACGGGAAAAAAGTTCAACAGTACGGAATTGACGAAATAGTTGATCTAATAATAAGTGATTTCGCAAACCAAAAAATTACAATTTATTCTCCGATAATCAGAGGGAAGAAAGGGGACTATTTTACTCTCTTGCAAGACTTGAACAAAAGCGGTTACGAAAAAGCCGTTGTCGATGGAAAGATCCTTGATTTGAAAGACGTAGGACGTCTAGAAAGATACAAAAGTCACACCATAAAGTTATTGATAGATGAAGTAAGTGTTGGCGAAAATGAACAGAATAAGGATAAAATTTCTAGAATTTACCAAGCAGTAGAAGATGCTTCGTCGCGAGCTGAAGGATTAGTTGAGGTTGCCGGCGACAAAGAAACCTTGAGTTTTTCAACCAAGTTTTCCTGTCCGGATGGCCATATTTTTGATGAGATTGAGCCCAGACTCTTTTCGTTTAACAGCCCTTATGGTGCTTGTGAAATTTGTGGTGGTATCGGCTACAAGCTGGAGATTGATCAAACACTGATCATTCCGGATAAGAGTAAAACAATTGATCAAGGTGGTATTTTACCGTGGACATATGATCGCAACAATTATTATGGGGCGATAATTAACTCCTTGGCTAAGCAATGGAATGTAAAAACCAATATTCCCATCAAAAATTTACCCGAAGACTTTATTGAATTTATCTTATTTGGCAATGGCAATGAAGACTATGTTCCGGTTCTATATTATTCAAGTGGCCGACCTTTGAGTTTCAAAATTAAATTTAATGGCTTAATAGATCATCTTGAGTCAAGATACAATAAAACCGATTCGCAAATTGTTAAAGAAGAGATTTCTAAATATATGTCACGGCTAAAATGTGAGGGTTGCGAGGGAAGGCGTCTTAATAAAAAAGCTCTCGCTGTTAAGCTAAATGATCTAACTATAGACAAGGTTGTTGCCATGCCGATTGATCAGTGCCTGGAATTTTTTGAAAAATTGGAACTTAATGAAACCGACTTTAAAATAGGCGAAAAACTAATCAAAGAAATCATCGCAAGATTGAAATTTTTAAACGATGTTGGTTTGTCGTATCTCACTCTTGACAGGTATGCCAATTCACTCTCTGGTGGTGAAACTCAAAGAATTAGACTCGCATCGCAAATTGGTTCGGGACTGATGGGGGTAATGTATGTGCTTGATGAGCCGTCAATCGGGCTTCATCAGAGAGATAATTGTCGTCTCCTCAACACGCTTAAAAGATTACGCGATCTGGGTAATAGCGTGATTGTTATCGAACACGATGAAGAAACCATGAGAGAATCTGATTTCATAGTTGATGTTGGGCCCGGCGCAGGAGCAAAAGGGGGAGAGGTAGTTGCTTGTGGCAAAATTAATGAGATTATTCAATCGCCACGTTCGATAACCGGAAAGTACTTAAGTGGTGAAATGAAGATAGAGGTGCCTGTTTCGCGGCGCAAGTTGACCGGCGAATACATTCAGATAAAAGGAGCTCTCGAACACAATTTGAAAAATCTTGATGTGAAATTTCCTCTTTCAAATCTTGTCTGCGTGACAGGAGTTTCTGGCTCAGGGAAATCTACGCTGGTTAATGAGATTTTATATAAAGGCTTGCAGCGAGAAATCGGCAAGGGTTGGGAAAAGCCCGGAATTTATAAGGGGATATTGGGTGCCAAGCAGATCGATAAAATCATCGACATTGATCAGTCGCCAATTGGCAGAACGCCAAGATCGAATCCGGCAACCTATACCAAGTGTTTTGACATTATCAGAAATCTTTTCGCCACTACGCAGGAGGCTAGGATTCGCGGTTATAAGCCCGGACGCTTCTCTTTCAATGTTCCGCAGTCAAGCGGAGGGGGTAGGTGTGAAAAATGTCAGGGTGACGGAAGTCTGAAAATAGAAATGCATTTTTTACCCGATGTTTATATACCTTGCGATGTCTGTAAGGGAATGAGATATAATCGTGAAACCCTTGAAATAAAATACAAAAATAAAAATATCGCTCAAATTCTTGACTCAACTGTCGATGAAGCAAGCGAAATTTTCAAAAATATCCCCAATCTTTTTGATAAATTAAAAGTTCTGCAGGACGTCGGTCTTGGATATATCAAGCTGGGTCAGAGCGCTACCACTTTGTCCGGAGGGGAAGCGCAAAGGATCAAGCTTTCCGCCGAGCTCTCCAAAAGAGCGACGGGCCACACTCTCTATATTCTTGATGAGCCGACGACCGGATTGCACTTTGCCGATGTGGCCAAGCTTCTTGAAGTATTGAACCGACTTGTCGATGCCGGTAATACAATTGTGGTGATCGAGCACAATCTCGACGTGATCAAATCAGCCGATTATGTTATAGATCTTGGTCCGGAGGGAGGCGGCAAGGGTGGTAAGGTTGTTGCGGCCGGATCGCCGGAAATGATTGCCGGTATCGATAGTTCTCATACTGGACATTTTCTAAAAAAAGTATTATAATTTGAGCTAAATTCCGTCCGGAGGGAGGTGGCACAATGCCTAAGGACGGGGTCTCCGACTTGGCCCTTGCAATGTTGGAAGCGACTGGGGGCGACCCCGATATCGCCTGCAAGGTTGCTGGGGCTGCCGCCCGTGAGGGTGGCGATCCCATGCCCATCCTGAAAGCCAGCGAGGCAATCCGTGATGGGCGGGAGCCGTGAATCAGGGCGCGGAAGGGGAGTGGAAACATAGGACACACTCATCCTTTCGCGCCCTCCTGCATTTTATCTTTATTAGTTATCAATTATTAATTATTATTTTGTTATGTATTTTTCGCGATCGCGAAAAATACATAACTGTATTACTTAAATTTTTAAATTTTTTTAATTTAAATCAATCAAATGGCGGAAAAGCTAACAGAAAAAATTAAAGATTTTCCTGACTCGTCCGGGGTTTATTTGATGAAAAATCTCTCCGGTGAGGTTGTCTATGTCGGTAAAGCAACCTCTCTCAAGGAGCGAGTCAGATCGTATTTTTCAAAAAGACTTGATCCAAAGACTTCTATTCAGATGCGCGAGGTTGTAGATATTGAAATTATCGAAAGCGATTCTCCGCTTGAAGCGTTTCTGCTTGAGTCTAGACTAATAAAGAAATTTTCCCCAAAGTATAATATCAGGGAAAAGGATGATAAAAGCAGAATATATGTAAATATTACCAAAGAGGATTTTGCCCGAATCGAACTAATTCGCGAAACCGACCTTGGCAAAAAAAGTCCCACCCTAGCCCTTTATGGACCCTTTCTTTCAACCAAAGCAATTGGCGATATTCTGGAGATGATCAGAAAAATTATTCCTTATCGCTCATGCAAAAAACTTCCCGAGAAAAAATGCCTTTATGGGAGGATCGGTCTGTGTCCTTCTCCGTGTACCGCTGAGATTTCAAAAGAAGAATATCGAAGAAGCATTCGAAGGGTGAGGGATTTTTTTGAAGGCAAGAAAAAGTGCGTTTTAAGTTCATTGAAAATACAAATGAACAAGGCAGCCAAAGAAAAAAATTTCGAGCAAGCTGCCAAGATAAGGGATCGAATTTATGCTCTTGAACATATCAAGCAAATGTTTGCAATTTCCCGCGATGACGAGGTGACGATCTTTAGACGAATCGAGGGTTATGATATCTCCAACATTTCCGGTGCTTTCGCCACCGGTTCGATGGTAGTTTTTGAAAACGGTATTGCCCAAAAGAGTGAATACCGGAAATTCAAAATCAAGTGGGTCAAGGGTTCAAACGACATTGCCATGCTCCAAGAAGTGCTAATTAGGCGTTTCAAACACACAGATCGACAAGGCGGTTGGGATTTGCCGGATTTGATATTGATCGATGGGGGACGCGGTCAAGTAAATGGTGCTTTAAAAATCATAAAACAGATCGGGCTTGATATACCGGTGATTGGTTTGGCAAAAGGTAAGGATAGAAGCAAAGATGAGTTGATTACCAGCACTCTGTTACCAAGAGGGGAGTTGGAGCTTTTTAAAAAAGTTCGTGACGAAGCGCATCGTTTTGCCAAAGGATATTTTGAAAAATTACATCGAAAGAGTTTCATAAAATAGCTGTGGCCGCCGGCGTAATGGCGCGCTGGCGGCCACGGATTCGTTTCAGCCCACGAGGTGATCGATGTCGCGGGCGATTGTCTCCCTGTTATTGCGCTCTACCTCGCGGTATCGCGCTCTCTCTTCCGCCACCTCTTTGCAGTACGTCTCTTTCGCCTCGGCGATGAGTCGCGGTGCGAACTTGCCCCAGAGGTTGGTGCAGAGCCACGCCTCTGGGGAGAAAAGGCGAAGCAGGGGCAAGAAAGGTCTCCACCAGAGATAGGATTCCGATCGCTGTCCTGATGGTCCGAGCATCTCCATCTTGGCCCCGAGGAGGGAGGAGGCATCGTTGTAGTCCCTGTCGGCTTTCATCGTGATTCTCATCTGCACCTCCTCGCGCATGCATAAGAGCGTGATCTCCCTTCGCATGTCGGGACCGGCGACGAAGTATGCTACCTCGACTTGCCAGCTCGCCTGCGCGAGCTTTGCGGCCTGCACTTTGGTGAACATTTGTTCCTCCGTTGTTCAGGTGTTCCGGGTTAGTGCTCGGTCAGCCACTTCAGGAGCGCTTTCGCGCCCTTGTCGTCGCATTTGAAGGTAGCAACCTCGACGCTCTCCCCGCTGGGCAAAGGACCGTAGTAGGTCGTCCTATACAACATCCAGCCCTCGACTTCGTAGACCATGCGGCGAACTTGTGTGTCCTCGGGCTCTCGATGACGGCTATTGCCGACCAAGAACCAGACGAACTCACTCATCCGATCCCTCGGGACTTCGAAGATCATGTCCTTGGGGTACCCGAAGGCGCGGATGTGGAAGGACGTCTTTTCCGCCGAGATGGGCGTGACGCGGGTGATGTAGATCTCGCGCTCCTTAGAGACCTCGTAACCCTTTCCCGTGACAAACGGGGTCTCCTCGGCGCTGTCAAGGAAGATCTTGACCTCCTCGACCAGAGCCTCCCCTTCCGCCAGCTCTCGTTTCTCGCTTTCCGCAGAGAGCTGAACGAGCCAGATGCACACCAACACCAGTAAGAAACCGATTATGGTGGCCCCTATCTTTTCTCTCCTGTTCATCCCTCTTATCCTTTCTGTATGGTACGTGCCGAAAATCGGCATCAGGAAAATCTATCAAAAAATCGCGGATAAATCAATGATTTTATTGGCACAATTGGTCTATTTGCGATCCGAGGGCATCTTTGCTGACCGAGCCGGGGCTGAGCTCGATCGCCTTGTCTATCGCTTCATTAGGGGTATATATTTTTTGTGGATCTTGAGGATCATCTTCAACTTTCATTTCCTGTATGTCGATGATTTTGCAACCGTCAATAAAGACTATTTGCAGAGGGATGAGCGTGTCTTTCATCCAGAAGTTGTGTTTTGCCTTATCTTCAAAAATAAAAAGCATTCCCGAACTTTTATCAAGAGTCTTTATTTTACTCAACCCTCTTTGTCTTTCTTCTTCCGTTTGGGCAGTTTTTAAGGTATAATTTTTATTGCCGATAGTGACAAAAGTGTTTTTTTTGCTATCATTGATGCATCCTGAAAGCAAAGTGCCAAGCAAAAAGATAAATATTAATCCCCGATTTCTCATATCACAAGCATAAATTAAACGGGGTAAATAAAAAAGGAGTTAAAGTGGAAATAGCAGAAATTTTCAAGCAGAAGTTTACAAAAAAGCCCCAAAATACCTTCTGGTCTCCGGGTCGTGTTAATATCATCGGTGAACATAGTGATTATCACGACGGTTTTGTTATGCCTTCGGCTATCAATCTGGGCATTAATTGGGCTGTAAATAAAAGAGATGATATGCAGGTTAGGGGATATTCAGAAAAGTTCGATGAGGTAGGTTTTTTTGATATTACAAGCACTGACAGGGTCAAAGAGTTTGAGTGGATGCTGTATTCCCAAGGAGTTGTCGAGGTTTTAAAAAAAAGAGGTTGTAAGATTGGTGGTGTCGATTTTGCGATTTATTCTACTATTCCGATCGGAAGCGGACTCTCTTCATCTTCGAGCTTGGCTACCGGTTTTGCTTTTATTATGAACGAGCTTTATGGTCTCGGCTTTGATCGAGTTGAGATAGCCAAAATCGCCTGCGAGGCAGAGTGGTGGTACGGCACAAATGGTGGAATTATGGATCAGTTTTGCATTGCCAATGCCCAAAAAGGCAAAGCGGTTTTGCTTGATTGTCGATCGCTGGAATTTGAATTGATCGAAATACCAAAAGAAATTGAAATTGTCGTTTTTGAAACGACCATCAGGCACAAACAGATTGATTCCCCTTTTGCTCTGCGCAGAAAACAGGCCGAGGAGGTGGTCAAAATTGCTCAAGACAAGTTCAAGGACAAAAAAATTACCAAACTGCGAGATATTTCTGTCGAGATGCTTGAGCAGATCCAGGAAGACATAATATCAAAAATGGGTGAGGAAAAAGGGCTAGTGGCTTATCGCCGCGCTATGCATCCGATCAAAGAGAATATTCGGGTTTTGCAGATGAAAGAAGCTTTCGCCAAGGCCGATCTAAAACGAATCGGAGAGATTATTTTCAGGAGTCACGAGAGCTTGAGAAATAATTACGAAGTCTCTTGTCCCGAACTTGACATTGCGGTTGATACAGCCAAACATTTCAAAGAATTGATAGGATCGAGAATGATTGGCGGAGGGTTTGGCGGATGTACGATTAATCTTGTCAAAAAAGGAAGGGCCAAGCACTTTGCCGGAAATCTAGAGGAAGAGTTCCGTAAAAGAACCGGAATCAAGGGAAACGCATATATTTGTAGGCCATCAGAAGGTGCTAGTCGAATAAAATAGGAGGAATTTGAATAAATTTCAAATCAAGAAAGTCGATGAATTTTCGATCGGTGACTTTGCCTCGTTTGAAAAACTGCCCCGCCACGAATTACGAAATGTGACCGACGGAGAAATGGTCAAGGAGAAAGCGTTTGTCGCTTTTGGCTGGAGCAAAAAGGCACTCTATATTTATTTTGATGTTTTCGACCAGCACATTTGGGGAAGCTACGAAAAAGATGACGATCCGATTTGGCAAGAAGAGGCGGTCGAAGTTTTTCTTTCCTTTGGGTCAGATACACCTAGGGAATATTTTGAATTGCAATTTTCGCCCAAAACAGTTAAGTATGATGCGTGGGTGAAAAATCCAACTGGCGATCGAGGCGACAAGAGCTTTGATGTCGATGTCTCGTGGGACTTCAAGAATATTGATTATAGGCAGAAAGTTGAGGGAGATGGCGAACCATTAAAGGGCAGATGGAAGACTTATATCAAGATACCCTCAGACCAAATAAAAAAAGCCGATTTTCAAGAGGGTGACGTGATGCGGGGAAACTTTTTCAGAATAGACGGATATCCCGAACAAGATAGCTTTCAAGCGCTCGTTCCTAATTATCAAAAGACACCAAACTTTCACACGCCGGAGAAATTTGCTTTTTTTAAGCTTTGTTAAATAATTTATTACAAAATGCCTGAATTACCAGAAGTAGAAATTGTCAAAAGGGGGCTTGAGAGAAGGATAGTCGGCCTTGAGATTGAAAGTGTTGAGATTCGTCTTGCGAAAATTTTTCAGGGCGATCATGAGAAGATTTTAAACTCCAAAATTACTCAGATTCAAAGGCACGCCAAAATGCTTGAAATTGATTTTGCAAATTCACAATCACTTCTAATTCACTTGAAGATGACCGGACAGCTAATTTTTGATCAAAAAGACACTGACAAAAGATCCCGGGTTGCCGGTGGTCACCCCTCGAAGGATTGGGTCGCCGACCTGCCAAATCAGTTTACGCATGTTGTTTTTCATTTCAAAGGTGGGGGAGTTCTGTATTTCAACGACATTCGAAGATTTGGATATATCAAAGTTTTTGACCAAAAAGATTTGGCGAAAACAAAGGAAATTTCTTCCTTGGGTCCAAGTCCGTTTGCCGAAAGTTTTGACGAAAAGTATTTGCTAGGTGCTACTGCCAGAAGACCGAAGTTAAAAATAAAGCAGTTATTAATGGATCAAAGCATCATTGCCGGAATAGGCAATATTTACGCCGATGAGTCTCTTTTTTGCGCCGGTATCTCGCCTCTTCGAATGTCATCGCAGATTACGAAAGAAGAATTTTCAAAACTAATTAAATGTATCAGGGGCGTTTTGGAACTCGCCCTTGAGCACGGCGGTTCAAGCGAAAATACATTTGTGAACACGGAGGGTGAGCGCGGGGGAATGCAAAATTTCTTCAAAGTTTATCGCCAAACCGGTCAGGATTGTCCAAATGGTTGCGGAAAAATCAAAAGAATTGTCGTCGGAGGGCGCGGGACTCACTACTGCCCTGCGTGTCAAAAATAAATCCGCTTGAGGTGTTGACTCTTTTTTTAATTTATGTTAAAGTAATTTCAATGAGGAATTTAAGCATTGCCAAATCAGCACTTTTGCTTGGGCTACTAGCTCAGGCCTTTGCGATGCGGCGTTTTGCATAAATTCCAGCACATTTTTATACAAGATATGAAAAACCGCCGCAAGGCAGTTTTTCATTTGTGAAGTTACTTCCTGAAGCGAGCTGACCGTTCGTACCATATCATGGCGGAGCTGTCAGCTTCGCTTCGGGAGGTCGCAGGATGAGCCAGCAGACTGAAACCGTGAGCCGTGCCGAAGTTCTCGCCAAGGAGATTGACGAGATTGCTCTTGTCAGGGCAGCGGAAAGGTGGGTCGCTGCGGTCGTGTCGTGCAATGGCATCAAGCTCACCGCGCGGAGCAATCAGAGAAAGGATGACGCCTTGCTTGCCGCAATTCGCGGCTCCTTCTCTCAGCACAACGGAGGGCAGGGAGTTGAGGAGCGGGATGTTGTCGCAATTCGCAATATCCTCATCGAAGTGGGCAAGGTCGTCGTAGCCACTGAGGCCTTGCCCTACGTCGGCAACGGCGAGAATGCCGGAGTCGGTGATCGCTGTTCCGTGCCCGAGTCGGCGGACGCGGTGTAGTCGCTCTAGTGGTCGTTTTCGGGGGCGTCGAGCTATCAACCGCTCGACGCCCTTCTGTCTTTTTTACGCCTCTTTTGATAAAAATTTTAAAGAAAATAAACTGAGTGTTATAGAGCGTGTATTTGTTATGCATTTTCGACGATCGACAAAAACACATAATAATTATTTTGTTGTATTTTTTTAATAATTGCCGAAATTATTTTTTTAATTATTTGCAAAAAAAAACTGCTTTGATAAAATTTTGAAGATGAATATCTTTAAATGCATTATTATTAAATCAATTATTAATCCGCAAAAGCGGCGGTAGTTTGTAATTTTTTCAAAACATAGATAATCCGCCGCAAAGGCGGCTTTTTGTTTTTTTGGGTTGACCAAGGATGTATTTCTTTGGTGAACATCAGAAAAACGGGAGGAACGCCATGATTCAGGCACAGATGCAAGACGTTGGCGTGGTTGATCCAATCGCTCCATTCCCTGCCGGGGCAAGCTTGCAGTGCGCTACCCCCTTGGCGCTTGGGTTTGTCAGGGCCCACGCCCAAGATCCCAATCAGCCATTTGCGTTCTGTGGGCACATGGGTCATTTGATCTACGGCTCGGGGTTTAGCAGGAGGATGGAGGCGGTGCGCTTTGATCAGGGGGAGATCCCTCTGGTCCAGTCCCTCTGCGGTGTGGCATTTGCATCGCTTTCCGTCGGGCGTTGCGAGAGTGACTGCGACGAACTTGCTCGCCGGATGGCGTTGGTCCGAGAGCGCGTTTTGGCGCAACAGTTTGAATGGTGGAGGGTCGGCGATATCCTTTTTCCGGCCATCTG
>MWBO01000043.1 GCA_002071685.1 candidate division WS2 bacterium ADurb.Bin280
GGTGGCAAATCCGAGAGTAATTCATATTGTTTTTGAAAATTCATAATGAGTTTTCCGCCCAGAAGAATGCGGTTCGAGCCGGCGGTTTTAAGAAAATTTCTCATCTGCGGGAAATTTTTTGTTTTAACAAAATTTTCAGCTTGGTTGGCGTCATAAATCCAGTTTTTCAAGAGTTCGAGCCAATGATTTCCTTTTCGCTCAAAATCTCTTAACTTTTCTTCAAACTCGGCTTTTTGCTCAATAAGCTTGTTCTTTTTTTCTTTGTATTCAACAAGTTCTATCGCTTGGTCTAAGTATGCATCAGCTAAACGATCAAGCCGAGTTTTGATGGTTTCAATCTTATCTTTTAGATTTTGAACGAAAACTTCCGACGAGTGATACTTTTCTTTTTCCCACTCTTGGACTTTTAGCATATACCTTTCTTTCCACTCGTCGGGCAAAGAAACTTTTTGACAAAGATCTTCAATTTGTTTTGCCAAATTCTCTTCGCGAACAAACTTTCTTTCGGCACAAACTTTGGTTTTGCTTTTATGAGTACAGCGGTAGTAAACATATTCTCGGCCAGAGGGTTTGAACTTTCTCTCGGCGGTTATGGCGTAGCTACAATCTCCGCATTTGGCAAAACCAAGAAACTTTAGTTCTCTTTCCTTTCGTTTGTGCCGAGGTTTAGAGTGGTCTTTTAGAGCGATTTGAATTTTGTCAAAAGTTTCTTTCGAAATCATTGGCTTATGAGATCCTTGATAAAGTTCTCCATCATAACTTATGACGCCGTAATAAAATGGCTTTGTTAATATTTTCTGAATGGAAGACAAAGCCATTTTATTGCCGTCTTTGCCAACCAAGCCAAGAGAAAACATTTTTGCTTGAATTCCTGTTAGCGAAAACTCGCCGGTTGCAAAAAGCTCCAATACTTTCTTGACCAGTGGAAAAGTATTTGTGTTCGGCTCGATAGTTCGAAGTCGTGGTTCGTTAAAGTACCCAAGCGGAGCTTTGCAAGGAAACTCTCCTCGGCGAAGTTTTTGCCTAATTCCTCGCAAAATGTTTTCTCTTAAATTGTCGGTGTAGTATTTGGCTTGACCAAAGGCAACGCTTAACATGAACTTTCCTTGCGGAGTTGCTTCAAACCAAAAGGTTGGGAATTTTAGCGAAGTAATTTTGCCGGTATCTACCAAATAAATTACTCTTCCACCATCAACAGAGTTTCGAGCCAACCTGTCGGGATTCCATGCTAAAATTCCCGAAGCGTTGCCTTTTTCAAGCTCTAAAAGCATTTGGTTAAAAATAGGTCGCCCAGGCTCCTTGGCAGTTCGGCTTTCTGTAAATTCACGAACTACAAACAAGTTGTTAGTTCTGGCAAAATCTCTTAGTTCTTGGAGCTGGGCTTCGATAGACAAAATTTGTCGTTCTTCCTCTTCTGAAGATTTACGGCAGTAGATGAAATACTTTTCCATTTTTCCCTCCTTAAATTTTGTCTATTAACCAAATGCTTTTACACGCCGACAATTTTTTGGAAATTTTGTACCGCCGGCTCTAAAGAATTCCATTCTTTTCTGTGCTACGCACAGGAACCGCATTCTTCTGGGCGGAAAACTCATTATGAATTTTCAAAAACAATATGAATTACTCTTGAATTTGCCACCGCAAGCGAGAGCCATTGGCTCGAGCGAAGCGGAAGAATTGGCACGAAATGAAAAATGGTGGTGTGTTTTGAACGAAGCTCGAACTATTTTCGAACGAAAGAATGAATAAATTTTCGTTCGCGCGGCCGTTTCCTCCCCACACCCCTTGAGCGAGTGCGTTTCTTCAGGACTAACTCTCAATCTTTTCACACCTCCCATGCACCGTACTTTTAATTAAAAAAATTTAGATAAAATTAACGATCGTTAATTTTATCTAACAAAATATTTTATAATTCTCATGAGGCCGATCTGGACAGAGTAGCTATTTTTTGATACTATCTTTCTTCGTTACTTGACATTACGAGAGTTTTTTTGGTTCGAAACATTCCAGCTCCTGAGGAGATCGCAGAGATGATACTGTCCAATCCGACGGGTGACAAGAGAATGCCATTTACCAAGGAGGAACAGGGAGAGTTTCTCCGTAGGGTGGCCGAGATTCAAGACGGGAGCGGGAAGTCGTTCGTGCTGGCGGTTTACGAACTGCTTGATCGCTTGGAGCGAGAGGCGATCAGCGAGAGCGATCCATGCTTCGCCTGTCACAGGGGCTGTGGGCTGTGCTGTAGTCAGCTCGTCAGCTGTACGCAGATTGAGTGGCGGGAGATTCGTGACTATCTCCTGTCTCTTGATCAACAAACTCGGTACTGGATCCAGCGCCACCTTGCCGATTTCGCAGGTGTTTGGTCGAGGTACATCGCCAAACATCCCAACATCGTGCAGACACCGAGCGATTACGCGCGAGTTCTGAGACATTGGGTAGGTAAGCCATGCCCGTTCTTGGGTGATGAGGGAGAGTGCATCATCTACCCTGTGCGACCGATAGAGTGTCGTACTTGCTACTCGACACAGTTGTGTACGGCGCCGGTCGGTAGCGAGGGAGTGGTGATCTATCCGTTCGCGTTCCAGAAGATCGCTTCAACCGTGCTCATTGACCGGCAAATACAGGGTCAAGGCGGAAGACCGCCAGTCCTGTGCAGCCCCTTGCTTGCCTGGCTTGAGATCTCGCCAATCTGACGGCAATCTAGGGAGTTCGCTAGAGCCAATCACGGGCCGCTATCACACGATGGCGGCCCGTACTCGTTTAAATCTATCTTATAGTGACATAAAATCTATCCTCTGAGATTTTTGTGCAAAGAAGTATGGTTACTGAAAACAAATAATGTATGCTGGCGATCCGTTTGGGAGTTTTGGGGCCGTATTTAGTGGCCGAAAATTACTGTGCCCCTTGCCCGTATTTCTCGTCATAATCCGCCCTAGCTTGTTCGAGCGCCTGTAGGGCATTTTTGTAATTTTCTTCTGCTTCTGCTTTTTTGCCAATCAGAACGCTTTGGTTGTGAGAGTTGTTTTGATTCACCGGTTCACCACTGTATCCCCCCGTAGCGGGAGCATTGCGCAAACTCTCGTCTGCTTGATCAAGTGCAATTCTTGCTTGATCTGCTGATCTCTTCAATTTCACAATCCTTCGCGCATCAGCTTGTGCTCTGAACGTTTCAACAAATCCCAATTTTCTTGTCGGCTCCGGATTATTGTCAGTTTCTCCTTCGTTCTCCTCTTTTGCTATCAACTCTTGCGTCGTTGTCTCTTCGCCACTTTCTCCATTCATATATCCCCCTAAAATTTTATAAAATAATTTACTTATCACATTCTACTTCATTTATGAGAGTATTTGAATCAAAGCATAAATCAAGTTTCGCCATCTGATCGCAATCTTCTATAAAACAGCACGGCCCGATTTTCGCGCTGGCGAAAACCGGGCCGAACGTCAGAGTGTGCTGACGCTGAGGTATTTCGGGAACTCTCCAACGAGGCAGTGGATTCCCCCGCGAACAAAAACGGGGAGTGCCTCGATGGGAATTTCCGTGGTGATGACGTTGTCGCCGACAAGATCTCGTACCAATCCCTCGACATCTTCGTCGCCACTAGTCATGATGACCTTGTTTGTCGGTGTCTGAACGAGGTTGAGTGCGTAAGGAGCCTGGGTACCGACGGTGTGGACTTCGATTTCCAAGGGCTCACAGGCTTTATGGATTAGGTCTAGTGTTGCTCTTCTGCTGGCGGGGCAGTTACCTTCGTGGTCATAGCCCTGATACTTGGAATCAATGAGCAGATGCAGATTGCCCGCGACATCTTCGATCAGGGTCATTTCTCGGTCGAGGTGGTCCACCCAGAACCCACCTTTGCTTTCCGCCTTGTCTCGTCGCCAATGTATCATGACGGGATTTGGCAGGATAGCAACCTGGGTTCCAAGTTCCAGAATCGGTCCAATGCGCGTTTGGGAACATACGTAGCTGTCAACGGAGACTTCCGTCATCTCTGCGATCAGCGCCTTCCCTCGGCGAAAGAGAATCTTTCCTCCACCGCCGATCTCCGAGGTGATGATGCGTGAGCCATTTGCTCGCATGTCGCAGGACCTGAACGCCACGTGATCCAAGAGGCAGAGGTTGCCGAAGTCGACCAGTGCATCTCGGGGGAAGCTTCTTCTCTCAGACGACTTCTCCCAAGGTGGCCAATCCAGCGATTGCTTCGATAGGGCGATGACATCGCGTACGAAATCACCATACTTCCACGACATCTGCGCGAAGTGACTGCGATTCACGATCGCAAACTCTTCGCCAGTTTCCCGAAGGGCGCGACCAATTGCTAGGTACTCATCTCGCATTCTTGCGGATGGATCGCTCGGAAGCCGTTTGATGGCTTCGTTGACCAATGTCACTTCGCTAGATGGGGCGATTATTTCATCGATAAACCATTGCTGAATCGCATTCCGCGGTTCGCCGAGAATGAGTCTTGTACCAAACATGTGGACCCTCCTGTCTTCCGGTTGTCAACGAACAGCCGTTCATTGTATGACAAAGCGCCTTTCAAGTCAACGGCTCACTCGAATGAGCCGTTTAATATGGTATAATTTTGCCGTATCGGAACTAATAATTTAAAAGATGAGCAAACAAATTATTGCTATTGATGTTGATGAAGTCCTCTCTTCCCTTCTTCCCGATATCATCAGCTATCATAATAAAAAATATAAAACCAATTATGTAATGGACGATTTTTATACTTATGATTACTGGAAAGTATGGGGAGGAACTAAAAATCAGGCCATAGCCAAGGTTGATGAATTTACCAAACGGGGAGGATTTGCCAATCTTCAAACAATTCAAGGTTCGCAAAACGCAATTCAAAAACTCAAAAGTAAGTACCGACTTTTTGTCGTTAGTTCAAGAAAAAGTGATCTTAAGGGTACGACTTACGAATGGCTCGAGAATAAATTCCCGAAATGTTTTGAAAAAGCTCTCTTCGGTAATCATTACGACTTGAAGGCGGGACCAAGTGTTAGTAAGTCGCAACTGTGTCGCCAAATTCAAGCGGATTATTTCATAGATGATCTGCCCCATTATGCCAAAGAGTGTGCCGATATGGGTATTAAGACGTATCTTTTTGGCGATTATCCGTGGAACAAGGCAGACGTAGAAGGTGCTGTAAGAGTGGCGAACTTGGATGATATTGTGCGGATTTTGATGTAAAATCTAGTTAATATGAAAAAGGTTATTCGAAAAATCACTCCGGAAAAAATAATTAATTTTTATCATTTTACAAAGGCGCATATGTGCGCTACAAAATACGGCCATCCTTCAAGGCAAATGGTCGTTATAGGAGTGACCGGAACCAAAGGAAAAACATCGACTTGTAATTTTATCCACAGCGTTCTTAATGCGGCAGGGCGAAAGGCGGGGGTCGTCACAAGCGCTAATATTAAGATCGGCTTAGCTGATCAAATAAATAAATTTCATATGACGATGCCCTCAAGCTGCGACTTGCAACAAATACTCAAAAAAATGGCCGATGTAGGTTGTAGTTTTGCGATCGTAGAAGTTACATCCGAGGGGATTAAGCAATCAAGGCACAAGGGGATAGATTTTGACATTGTCGTATTTACTAATTTAACGCCCGAACATCTACCTTCTCACGGAAACAGTTTTGACCAATACAAGAAAGAGAAATTTAAATTATTTTCCTCTCTGTCTTCTAAAGAAAAATTCATAAACAAAAAGAAAGTAGATAAGGCCATAGTGGTGAACGCTGATTGCGACGAGGCCAATGTTTTGATGTCTTACAGATCAGACAAGAAGTTTTCCTTCTCCGTGGATAATGAGTCTGATTTTAAGGCGCAAAATATTTCAGCCAAAGATGACAAAATTTCTTTCAAGGTGAACGAGGCATCCTTTAGCTTAAACATTCCCGGAAAGTTTAATGTTTACAATGCTCTTCCCGCTATAGTGATTGGCAAGATGTTCGGTATTAGCGAGGCGCAAATAGAGAAAGGCCTTGCCTCGCTACGCAATATTCCCGGACGAATGGAAAGAATCAGGCCCGATCTTGATTTCACAGTGATGGTTGACTATGCACACGAAAAACAAAGTATGTCGCAAGTGCTCAAATGGGCTAAAGAGCAGGCGCAAGAAAGCGCTCGTATAATTTTGCTTTTGGGCGCTGAAGGCGGAGGGCGCGACAAAGCAAAAAGGGCGCAGATGGGTGAGTTGGCGGGAGAAATTGCCGATTATGTAGTCGTCACAAATGTTGATCCCTACGAAGACGATCCGCTCGAGATTATCGATGACATTGCCAAAGCTGTTGAGAAAAAAGGAAAAAAGAAGGATAAAGATTTGTTTTTGATAGAAGATAGGCGTAAGGGAATAGCCAAAGCTCTTTCGCTGGCAAAGTCCGCGGACGTGGTATTGATCACAGGAAAAGGCGCCGAACAGTCTATGATTATCGGAGGGAAAAAAATAGCTTGGGATGACAGAAGGATTGTAAGAGAAGAGATAGACAAGACTTTTAAAAAAATTTCATCTGTCAAATAGTTCGCAATTACTCTATACAGCAATCTATTGCTGCACGCACCAGATCACCGAGTTTTTTGAGCACTGATTTTTTTTCATCTTTTGCATCAACGCTTTGATCGTCAATTTTTTTGATGTTTTCGGTAGAGATTGCTCCGAGGTTTATTCCCCAAAAAAGGTTGTAGATATCAAACGCCTTTTCAAAAAACTCGTTTGCTTCTTTTTTATTGTTTTGACCAAGTGATTTAGTGCCTACTTCCATCAGTCTCATTGATGCGGCCAGAAGATGCTTTGAGATGCACCAGACTTCGCCATCTTCGTTTTTGATAATTTTTTTGAGCATTTCTTTTCTGACCGATCTGACTTCATTGAGAAGGTCAAAATATTTTTCATTTTGGGTTTTTTTGGCAGTGAAGAAGAAGTGTTCCTCTATCGAAATAAGATTCATTATGGCGATGGAAAGATCTTCGTCTTTGGAGAGATCGAGTTTGTTTTCCTTACTTAATTCGACCTTTTTTATAAAGTTTTCAATTTTCTCATCTATTTCATTTTTCATTTGATCACCAAATAAATTATTATGCTTATTATCAAAAGAAGTGCGACAGGAATCGCCACCGACTGAAAGGGGAAGTAGGATTTACCTTTTCTTTTTTTGAGACTCACGTGGATTGAAGCGGCTATAGGGAAGGCAATTGTACCTATGATTGTGCCGATTATTAATTTGTCTATTTTATATAAAGAATTGCCAGCGTGTCCGATAACGCCATAGAGCTTGAGCGGAACAAAAGTAAATGCATAAAGTGCAAGCGCAAACAGAGGGGCATAAAGTGCGTTGAGCTTTTTTTTCTTGAGATAGCCGGCAAACCAAAGTGATGCAGACATCAAAACCGCTCCTATCCAAACGCCGCTAATAAGATCATCGATCTTCAGATATCGCGAAAGTCCTAGGCCGGCGCCGACCGCGACAGTACAAACGGGGCAAAAGGCAAGCGTGCCGGAAGGGAATGTAAGCAAAAAAATTGCCAATGGCCAAGCAATTTGTCTTGTTTTGAAATTTTTTAACATTATTTCTTATCGGTCAGCAGTTTTCTTATTCTGCGATCGGTCTCCTGTTTTTTTATTTTTTCCCTTTTGTCAACTTTGTGAAGACCTTTGGCGATAGCAACTTCGATTTTTGCTCGCCCTTTCTTAATGTAAAGCGAAAGGGGGATGAGAGTCAACCCTCTTTCTGTCGTTTTGCCAATCAGCATTCTGATCTCCGCTTTTTTCAAAAGCAATTTTCTAGTTCGATAAGGATCGCCGATTCGGGTAAAAATATGGCATCCAATCAAAAAAGCTTCTCCCGCGCCCTTGTCACGATTGAGAATTTTCACATAAGAACCCTTGAGATTTACGCGATTGGCTCTTATTGATTTTATTTCTTCACCCGTTAGGACAATCCCTGCTTCGATTTTTTTCGATACGTCGTATTCGCGTGAAGCAATTTTGTTTCTTGATATTATCTGCATGCTTTTATTTTACACCTCAAGACCAGCGTACTCAAGGAGGGCCGCAAATAATTTGACTAGAGTGCCAAAAAGAGATACAAAATGGTAGGAAAATAAAAAGGGAATTTTTTATGATTGTAGGGATTACAGGTACATTTGCCGCCGGAAAAGATGCGGTTGCGGAATATTTGGAGGAAAAGGGCTTCGAGCACTTTTCTTTGGGTCATGAGATCGTTGATGTCGCTAAGGAGAGGGGGATTGAGCCTACGCGAGATAATTTAAGAATTTTGGGAAACGCTTTACGCGAAGAACACGGTAGCGACTATTTGCCTAAAAGGGTTCTTGAAAAAAGTACCAAAGAAAACGTTGCAATTGCCGGAATCAGACAACCCGGAGAAATCGAATATTTAAGAAACAAGCCGGACTTTATTCTTATTGCTGTTGACGCTCCGATTGAACTAAGATTTGAAAGGATGAAGGACCGAGCTAGGGAGGGCGATCCTCAAACGATCGAGGAATTGGCTGAAAAAGAGAAAAAAGAAATGGAATCAGAAGGCAAGAATGTGCAGAAGATACACGAGTGCATGGAACTTGCCGATTATAAAATCGTAAATAACGGAACGTTCGAAGATTTGCACAAGGAGGTTGACAATGCAATCAAAGGACTGCGACAGGAAACGGCCTGATTGGGACGAATATTTTATGAATCTGGCGCAACTTGTTGCGACCAGATCTACTTGCAATAGAGGAGTCGATTTAAAATACATGCCACCCTACAAAGGTGTCGGGGCGGTTATCGTTCGCGATAAAGTGATTTTGGCGACAGGTTACAATGGCTCACCACGAGGTCTTGAGCATTGCGACGAGGTTGGCCATGAGATGAGTGATGGTCACTGTATCAGAACCGTTCATGCAGAGGCTAATGCGTTGGCGGCAGCGGCTAAAAACGGCGTGTCAATTGACGGTGCAACTGTTTATACTACTGCCTCGCCTTGCTACGATTGTTTCAAACTTCTGGTCAATGCAGGCGTCAAAAGAATAGTCTGCGGTGTTTTTTATGGAAGTAGGTACGGAGCGAGCGAGAAAGTGATGGGTTTAGCTGTTCATGCCGGAGTAAAATTTGATTTCATAAAAGAGGGCGTTGCCTTGGATCAACCAGTAACTTCCAGCGAGGCGGTCAGGCTAAAAATTAAGAAAATGCATCCCGATGCTGTAGTTCCTTCTTATGCAAAAAGTGGAGATGCCGGACTTGATTTGACGGCTGTTGAATCTGTAGAAATTGAACCACTTGGCAGAGCCAAAATAGATACCGGACTTGCTTTTGAGATTCCTCAGGGCTATGTCGGGTTGATTTGGGACAGAAGCGGTTTGTCATCCAAAAAGGGTTTGAAAAATCTTGGCGGGGTGATTGATTCCGGTTATCGAGGGAGTATTCTTGTT
>MWBO01000044.1 GCA_002071685.1 candidate division WS2 bacterium ADurb.Bin280
TATGAATTGATTACCAAACATTCAAGAAACTGCGAGCCGAGCCAAGTCGGCGGTTGGCTCGGCGAGCGTTCCAATTGCCCTAAAATTTCCAAATGTATGGAATGGTCGGGGCGCCGAGACTCGAACTCGGAACCTCCGGCTCCCAAAGCCGGCACTCTACCAATTGAGCCACGCCCCGCAACCATAATTTTCAATCTACCAATTCCTGCCTACGGCAGGCAGGGAGCCATGCTTCAAATGATCGCTCGTGAAATTCTACCTCAAAAAACCCCTCTAGTCAACCAATCACAAAATCATTTTACACTTTTTTTAGGCGTCACCCAAAAACCCATATACTTGCCCAACATAAGTCTAGTTTGCGCCTCAAGAGCAGGAATTGAGGAAAAAAAGATTGCCGACAAAGGAGTGACGATCCAATCAGCAACCATTTCGAAATACTTCATTTTTCCAAACCCCCTCGGGCGAGGCGGTAAAAAGGATAGCGAAGTATAAACGGACATTATTGCCGCAAGCCACGCAATCGAAAGAATTATCCTGGCGATATCGGGATAATTATACGCCAATACAGTAGTTCGAAAACTTTCAGAAAAAATAATGGGCAGCCAACCAACAAACATCAAGTGCATACTGGCGACGACCCAGTCATAGGAACCCTGCACTAGTCTAAATATCTTGCACCACTTGTCCCAGAAGGGAATTTTTTTATTTTTGATAGATTCGGTAACAATGTATGGCAAGTGCTCCACCCCATAAGCCCATCGCCTCTTTTGCTTGTAGAGATTTCCAAGGGAAACAGACAAACTCTCCCCAACCACCGCATCCATATACACGGGAATGTAAATTGGCACTGCTTTGTGATTTCCATCAAAGGCAAAATAAGCGCGCCAAAATTGCCTCGAATCTTCATTGACAACCGTTGCATCCCAATAATCCATTTCCCTTAACATCTTGAGCGAATAGGAGTGGGTAGAGAAATTGACAAGACGCCACGGCCTTGAAGCCTCGATCATCTGCCAAAAACTCGAGCCCCAGGCGGCCAGACGAGAAATAGTTGGAGCATACCAGATATTATTGCTATAGAGGGGAATTGGCTGATAAGTTCTGCGATGCCGATCGGGATTTTTCAAAAACTCGCAACAAATCGCATTAAAATATTGTCTGTGAAATCTGGTGTCGGCATCAGCAATAGTTACAAGAACTTTTGATTCATCAATCCCTTTACTAGACACATACTCACTCAGCCTTCTTCCCGCCCAAGCCGACCCCGCTCCCTTCCCCCTCACCTCGCCAATGATATCAGAGGGATGCTTACTGTATATGAAGTCAAAAATCTTCCCTTTAAACTTCTCCTTCAAAAAACTTGCGTTGTGATCCAATCTTTCAGCATCACTTTCTTCTCCGGCAAGCATAATGATTACTTTTTGATTTGGCCAGTCAGCGTCTACTACCGACTGAACCGACGGCAACAAAGTGTCCAGCTCTTCTCTGAAAGTTGCGAACATTACAACCTGATAGACTTCTTGCCATTTGGGATCACCTTCTTTGATTTCAATCGCTTCTAAGACTTGTCGATAGTTTGTATGAAGAGCTCTTTTCATTTTGATATACGAAAGTCTCAAATAATTTGACATATAAAAAGCTCTAAGAACCCAATATAAATCAAAAAGCAATATATAAACAGCCACAAACGACGGCCAAAAAAAGGAGAAGAATACTGGCAAAATGAGACCAAGCCAAGTCAGGATCCCAACAAACATCTCGAGAAATCGCCAAAATTTGGTTTTTTCCCTCACAGGAACCTTTCCATTACATAATAAACATTGATCAAAGCGACCATCTCCAAAAGAAAGGCGGCCGAAATCAGCAAATAAAAAATAGAGGCCTGTTTTTTCAGTACAAAAATCGCCAGCACCAAATCAATCCAGACAAGGGCAAACACCACAGTCATCAGCTGAAGGTCTTTGGTTCGGAGGAAATACCAAAGCAAGATATTTACAGCAGCAACAAAGATTATGATGGCTGGATAGAGAAGGTTATTTAACTTGTTTTTCATAGAATTTTTTTTATAAATGATGTCAAAAAAACTGGCATAGAAGTCCGACTATATACTTTCATCTCCGGCTCGACCAATCGAGATGGCGATGGGGCTTGATTCGACGACCCCTACTTTTATTGACTGCCAACTATTTGGAGCCGATAGCCAGATTCGAACTGGCGACCTTCACTTTACGAAAGTGCTGCTCTACCAGCTGAGCTATATCGGCAAAAGACGAATGGCAGGCGGGCGAATCATCGCCCTACCGCCGCTGCGCTGGAACTGCAATCTGATTGGACACATTCAGAAACTCTGGAGCAGGTGAGCGGAATCGGACCGCCGTCTTCTGCTTGGGAAGCAGATATAATAACCATTATACGACACCTGCGCGTCTAAAGATACCGAACATTCCTATTTGAATATTCTATTACCTTCAAGAGTTTTTTTCAAGTACCGGTCATTGAATCATTTGGTCAAATAGTCTATTGTATTATTCACATGGGCAATTCTATCGATTATACAGACGAAAAATATTGGCAGAAGCTTATCAATCAAAGCTTGATAAGGTTTTACATTTTACGTAGCCTCAAAGACCATGATCTGCACGGCTACAAGCTAATACAAGAGATAAGAAAGCAATCAAACGAGTTTTGCTCCCCCTCCGAAAGCACTCTTTATCCGGCACTTAATCAAATGTTAAATGGTGGACTAATAGAACTCACAAACCCCCAAGACAAGACGCGCAAAACATACCATCTGACAGACAAGGGACGAGAAGCCTTCAAAGTTTCAGCAAAAACATGGAACAGAGTAATTCCGACTCTGAGCAAGAGAACTATACTCTAGCTAAAGATTGAGATTCGAACTCGACCTGCTCCAACAGTCTTTTTGAGCATCTACGTCGGTACTATCGACCTTTTTGTCAGAATTTATATCATACTTTTGCGTGTCACTAGAACCGCTGGAAATTGCCTTAATTAAAATATTCAGATCGAGAGAATTAACTTTACTGTCATTATTTATATCTGCTTTTCTGCATGAAGAAACTGTCACTTCATCAGCGCTGACGCTGAATTTTTTGTAAAGAAGAAAACCACCAAAAACTACTGCCGCTACCACCAAGACTGCGATCAAAACACTAAAAGCTGATGATCTCATGTTTTCCTTGTAAAAATTTTATATCTTTTTCTAATAAGATGAAGGGCAAAGCCCGAGGCCAAAGCGATTCCAGCCGCCAACTCCGGCCCCGTCGTCGCAGAATCGGCTGTTGTGGCTAGCGAAGATGGGGTTGGGGTTTTGTTGTATGATGAGTAACTGCTTGTAGTGGAACCGGTACTTGATGTTGAAGCCGATGTTTTTGATGAAACTGAGGATCCGACCGTGATGGTTAAACTACTGGCTGAAGTCGTGACATAGTCATCCTCCTTGCTCTCTTCCGCCGCCTCAATTCTGTCATAAGAAAATGTCACAGTCCCCTCTTTTAGGGCTCTGAAATTAATAGTTCCGACCACCCCACTCCTGCTGGAAGGTGGATTGGTGGGACTAACATAAACAACTGCATTTATCAGGTCATCTTCGACACTTTGGATTCCCGCAGTTGAAAAAATTTCCCCAGGAACAAAAGGCTCCTCCTGATCCTGAAGTTCGACTACAGTTAAGTCTGAGGTTTTAAGATCAAAATCTATAACAGAGAGCGTTGTGACGTACGATCCAGCGTCAACGTTCAAGCTTATCTGAATATTCTCGCCAACGGCATAATTTGTTTTTGCTGAAGTGATCGTAAAGACCGCTTCACTTGCAGCTCTTGAAAAACAGGGAAAGGCCAGGAAAGCAACTGCAACTAATAAAGTGAGTGTTTTTTTCATTTGTTTAATAATACCACAATTTTATTTTGCAATACAAAGCTAAACTTATTTAGAGAATATAAACACATTGTAGCCCCCCTTGTCATTCCAAATTTCTCGGAAAAAGTAATATTTCAAGAATTTCGTCGCACATCCAAGGTTTCTGCACTTGTCCGGGACCCACCAATCGCGAATCCAAACCTCTTCCTTGCTCATGTCAGGAATATCCTTGATATTTGAAATACTTTCACTTCCCACAATCAAATATTTAGTCGTCGATGAAATAGAGTAATTATCAGTGGCTATTAAGGTTGAAAAATCCTTAAAATTCCAAGACAGAGGCCAAGTAATTTTTTGATCGAGCAAAACACAATTTTTGTCGCTTTTATCTGAACATTCTTTGATAATTTTATCAATCTTATTTTGAAAATTATCCGGAGTTTGGACATAAACCGCCAGCTCACGAGTATCTGAAGGCAATAGGTAGACCAACCTAAACGCCACAAAAGCAGTCCAAAAAGCCAAAATTACCCAAAATATTTTGCCGACCATTTTGAGTTTATCCCAGTAGCTACCCAAGAAAATTCCCGTAGCGATGACCATGGGCAACAAGGAGGGCAAAAATAACCAAGGAAATTTTTCTCCGGCCCACGAAAAAACACCCAAGGTGCCTACTGCCCAAACAACGACAAAAAAGGCAAAAGTCGTCCTCATTTTCTTTTGCTTGAAAAATTTAATAATAAAAGCAAGTGAACCAAAAACAAATAAAGTCTCGTAAACAATTGCCAAAATAAGATAATAGTGCCATGGTTGTCCGCCAAGTTTTTTCGGATGCTGGGCAAGCCAAAAACCAAGCCCCGTGCTGTCATCGTTCAGGATCGGCATCGAGCGACGCAAACTTTCCGGATTTGTCAGTCCAACCGAGTAAATAAGGCACCAAACCAAAACAAAAATCAAAAGTGCTATGATGATGTCGAGGTAATTTTTTTTACAAACGTCCCAAATATTAAAGACGAGGCCCTTTATCAAATTTGAAAATATTGCCGAAACTAGCAAAAAAATAAGCGCGACCGCTACAAAAATATAAGTTGTTTCGGAGGTGCCAAATCCAAGAGCAAGTGAAACGGAGGATAAATATAAATAGATTGAATTTTTATTTCTAAAAAATAAGGCAAAAAACAAAACGGCTAAAAGCCAAAAAACAACGACCAATGTCGTATGAACTAGAAATCTTGAGTAATACAAAAAAATCGGAGAGATTAAGAAGCCAAGAGAAATAAAAACTGCTGTTCGCTTACCCAATAATTTGTAAAAAAACAAAGGAATCATAACAAGCAAAATGCCAAATATTGCCGGACCGACTTTTGACACAACGTCCCTTGCTCCAAAAATCAAATACAACAAAGCCTGAACATAAAACAAGATCGGCGAATGAATTTGCGGTGTGTATGTATATTCGCCAAAATGCGACAATCGCCAAGCAAAATATGAAAGCATCCCCTCGTCATGATGGAGCGGGCGATCTGATAAAAAAGCAAGTCGACTGACAACTGAGAGGATAAAAATAATACCAACAGAAAGCAAATATTTATTTTTTTTGATTTTTTCCAAAACTTTCATTAATTAAATAATATGCAAAAAATATCGCTGTCAAAACATTGATAAACGAAATAGCAACAGGAAAATCCCCTCTTAATAGATTTTCGGAAACAAAATCAAACTGCGGATAGACGCTTTGAAGCACCGCAAAGCAATTATAGAAGAAAGTAGCGCTAAGAGCGATATAAAAGGCAAAAAGAAGGTTAGAATAGGCAGATGGGATTGTAAGTAGGGCTAGCGAGGGAAAAAGATACCTTTCGTGGATTTGAGTGGGAAAGACAAAAAATATCAGGTAGCTGTAGGAGGTGAGCATCAGCAAAGATTGAAGATTTATTTTTCTTCTTATTGCAAAAATTAAAACAGGTACATGAAAAACTGCAAATAGCGATAAACCGATCGCCTTATAGGGCCCCAAAGTATCGTTCATACTCCAAGCGCCATCTTTGAAAATCAGCCACCACAGGTTAAATGCGTTAAGCGACAAATTAGTGTATCTCCCAACGGACGTCGTATAAGGATCAAAAAAATTGCTACCTCCAAAGAAGTGAAAAATTAGTATCATTAGCGCAAAAAGAAGCAACCAAAAGCCCCCTTGAACAAAGAAATCTCTTTTATTTTTGCGAAATAATAGACTCAAAAAATATATAAATATCGCAATTACGGCCTGTGGCTTAGCAAGAAAAGATAGAAAAAGTAAAAGAGAAGCAAGGAAGAAGTTTTTCTCCCAAAATATAAAACCGCTTAAAATCAAAAGTGCCATAATCGAGTCAACCTGCCCCCACGCCGATGTGACAAGGCCAAGCGCCGGCTGAACAATAACAACAAAAAGCAGAAGATTCTTGAATTTGAAGTTTGATTTTAGAATGTAATAAGAGTTGATGCCTATCAAACCAAGTTCGAAAATAGTCGGTAATATTTTGTAGAATAAAACCGTCGGTTGCGATACCAGGGAAAACCACCAAGAACAAATTAGAGGAACAAGCGGAGGATAATCGATTCCATTGTCTTGATAATAATCGCCACCAAAAAGCGACCAAAAACCACTTTCGTTTATTTTTCCGCCCCACTCCAGAAAACAGTTAATATCAAATAAGTATCCACTCTTGTTCAAAAAATAAACCCTCAGAAATAAGGATAAGAATACAGATACAATTAAAAAAATGCAAGAGTTTATTTTCACCTTTTAATCCTATCGGTTGCAAAAAATTTTCTCAAGTGAGAAAATTAGTCAAAAGAATAAAAGGAGGTTTTGTAATGGAAGAATTAAAAAAGAAGGGTTCTAGTGTTGATGGTCACAAATTAGTAATGACATTAATATTTATTGCGGTGACAGCAGTAATATTTCTAGCCATAGGATATGTAGCAGGAAAAAATGAAGTAGATAACCAACAAACAGCTCTGGTTGAAGACACAGCTACAACTACTACCACAGCTCTCAAATCAACCACCGCTACCACCAGCGCAACGGCTGATGAGACAGCATCGTGGAAGACATATACCAATGAGGAGTATGGGTTCAGTTTTAAGTATCCGGGGGATTATAGGTTAGAAGAGAATGTAACGCCGGGCGAAGATAATAGTAACATCGTTTTTAATGTAGCAGGTGTTGAAAAAGATTCTGCAGGAGATTGGGGTATTATGATCATAGTTGAAGATTCTAATTTAGAATCCTCGATTCAGGCGTTGAAAGATAGAAATTCGAGCGCAGAATATTCTGAATCAACAAAATCTATTTCTGGAAAGAGCTGGATAGCAGAGTATAATGGTGTAACTTATGAATACTTTTCTGAAAATAACGGATATACTTACAGGATTGGTTGGGCTATTGGTGACACGAACAGAATAGAAGATCAGATACTCTCCACCTTCCAATTCACGAAATAGCAGATCACAAATACGCATAAAACAAACGGCTCACTCAAATGAGCCGTTTGTTTATTGAGGGATACAAAGACCAGATTGCAGATATCGCAAACCAGATGCCAGATGACAGAGAATGTATAACTACATTAAAAAATTAAAAATTCGTTTCAGGAATAAAAATAAGCTTTTTGCTTCTGGCGGAAGCTCGCAAACTTGTCGAGAGGGTTTGCCAGAAAGAAAAGCTTATTTTTTGCTCTTGAAACAAGCGTGCAGGGTAAGGAATTGTCAAAACCATAGGGGCTGCTTCGCCCTCCTCCGTTAGCAATTTAGCTAACTACGGCAGGGCAGGCCCGCCTGCCACAGCTATGCTGAAAGCATTGCGGGCAGGCAATTAAGCCCCTCTGGTTCTATCATTGTCTGTAGCTTTAGCTACTAATAAAGAAAATTACTTTAATTTGATTTGGATTACGGACTCTTAATTTAGTAATTGATAAATTGCCTAATTGCTTAATTACTATACTTTTTTCCAATAAAAAAATGCTCTGTGTTGGCGACGTCCTACTCTCCCGGCGCCTTGCGGCGCAAGTACCATCGGCCTAGACGGGCTTAACTTCTCTGTTCGGAATGGGAAGAGGTGTACCCCCGTCAGCAAAATCACCAACACACAGCACTTTTTAATTTACAAATAGCAAGACCAACATAAACTCTAGGAGATATTATCGAGACGCTCCGATAAAGGCCATTACCATCAGGATAATCGATGCAATAACTACAACTATGCCCACAAAAAAGGTGATGATTACAAAATCAATGCTACTTGAAGACGAATCGGCGCTGACCATGTAATTTTTTGCCATCAGAACGCCCGTCGCCGAAAGAGCCAACCCAAGGGCGGATATTATCGATCCGGAACTTCTATAATGCTTTTTTAGCTTCATAAGTTAATATTATCACATCAATTTCTATATCACTACCACCGACACTATCGTACAGTGGTGCATCAATTATACGTTATGCGATAATCTCCTACATTACTCAAATTGTTGCCCGTATACTCTCCGATGCCCTAAGGCACTGGGAGAGCAAAGCTTATTCAATTCTACTAGACAATTAGTACGCCTCGGCTGAAGTCATTACTGACCTTACACCTGGCGCCTATCAACCACATTATCTTCATGGTGTCTAAGAAGCCTAATCTTGGGGTGAGCTTCCCGCTTATATGCCTTCAGCGGTTATCTCGAACAAACATAGCTACCCAGCAATGCCACTGGTGTGACAACTGGTACACCATAGGTTCGCCCCTTCGGGTCCTCTCGTCGAGTTTATCTCCTATTTCTAAGAGCTCTGACTATATCTTCATCCCACAACCAACCTTAGGAACTATTCCATAGTTTGGCTTTAAATTTGCGGGAGTCGGCGTATTATCCGCCCGAGAGCGGATCCGATTCTTTCGAATCAAGTCGATACGGGGTCAGACCCAAAATTTCATAGAGTTTGTTTGTATTCTTTTTCTGGCCAGATTGATAATTGTGTTGCCTGATTGCTTCAATTGACTGCGCAATCATGTACCGATCTTCCTCACCAAGCTCTTTGAGCTTTTTTGAGACAAGTACTGTAGCAACACGATAAATCATTTTAGCTTGAATTTTTTTGAATCGAATATATGGCAAGAGCATTTCGATTATTCTTCTCGTTTGCTCATATCCATTTATCCTTAACTCGGTCATCCCATCATTTCGATCTGACAGGTAACCGATTCCAAGCCTTTCCCTGATCCAAGAAAGTGGTTTTTTATGTCTTGTATCTTGGTAGAAGCATATTGTAAACATAAATCGCCACCCACTTTTGCGATCTTTCCGATTTTTGATTTGGAGCATTATACTCCCATCTCCATCGAGAAATCCCGCAATATACGCTAACTCTTCTTTTTTGAGTCGACTTCCCACGATATTACCTTAAATCACTTCGGGTCCTCAAGCATATATCCATTATACCACTTAAGTAATATGAAGGCTTCACCGTTATTAGCCGAATTGTCATTCCCGATTACTCGGGAAAGTAGCAAGGCCCTTTCGGGCTTACTACGAAGAGACCCCCTCAAGCTTCCACGACCACAGCAGATTAGGACCGACAATCTGTTACTTTGCAAACCACGTCATTTTCTGTCATTGCTCTGTGGCGTCCTGCCGCGTGGCAGGATCTGCATGTCGCCATGCAGTTCGGACTATATCTTGTCCGCCTTGGGCGGACTCTTCCGTATAGTCTCTGAGGATTTCAAAGATGTTATCAATTCTTGCTTTGTTCGAATACGTCTTGCGCCGTCTCCATTCATCGTATAAGCGATGTCAATTATCTTTCTGACTCCGCTTGTCGTTTTATGCAAACCCTTACTCATTAATCCGACTATTTCGCAAAATTTTGCAAAATCATCAGATTTTCTAGTCTGCAGTCTATAATACTGAAAGAATGGTACTATTTTTGTCAAAAGATCCGACCTGTCCCTAACAACCAGAACATAGGTGTCGTCTTTTGACTTTCTGTGGTTTGGTTTGATGTATCCGCATCCTAAAATTTCTCTTGCTATCTCAAGCGCGCCCTTAGAGTGCGAACTTTGAGAGATGTGAAACTCAGGAATTATTGAGATGCCAAGTGGCAAATCTTTGCGAATTTGAAAGGCAATATGAAAACTGCCCTCACCATCGACCAAACCAGTCACGTATCCTCGCAAGAACATCTTTGATCTTTCCTGCTGGTTGTCTGCACTGGACGGATTTTCACGTTTCATGAATTAATTATGAAACGTACCGCCAGATCCTGCAAGCCCTATTAGGACTACAGAGTTTCCAGCATATAGGAAGATTTAAAGACAGCACATATTTTACTGTCTCGCGACGTTCTGAACCCAGCTCGCGTACCGCTTTAATTGGCGAACAGCCAAACCCTTGGAACCTGCTCCAGCTCCAGGATGCGGTGAGCCGACATCGAGGTGCCAAACCGCGCCGTCTATGTGGACTATTGGGCGCGATCAGCCTGTTATCCCCGGAGTAGCTTTTATCCGTTGAGCTCTGACCCATTCATAAGGAATCAGAGGATCACTAAATCATACTTTCGTATCTGCGCGGCTTGTAGGCCTTGCAGTTAAGCTGGCTTATGCTTTTGCACGTCGAGGCTCGCTTTCCATACGAGCTAAGCCAACCTTTGAACGCCTCCGTTACTCTTTGGGAGGCGACCGCCCCAGTCAAACTACCCACCAAGCACTGTCTTCCCCCTGTGGAGGAGTTAGATTTTCAAATATTTAAGAGTGGTGTTTCATTGGCGCCGAAGCTCCCACCTACGCTACACATAAATACCCAAAAATCAATACCAAGTTGTAGTAAAGCTTCACGGGGTCTCTCCGTCTTGCTGTGGTTAACCGGCATCTGTACCGGTATTGCAATTTCACCGAGCCCTTCGTTGAGACAGTTTTCAGACCGTTATGCCATTCGTGCGGGTCGGAACTTCAATTATTCACATTATTACTAATGGATCAGACTATATCTTCATCTTGCCATGTGCTTTAGGAGTTCTTCCTTACTATATTTTCTTTTGCCACAATTGATCGAATATGCTATCTCGATCAATTCGGGCAAGTGCCGCTTACTCCGATGTAGATTTGCTTTTATCATCTCACAGACCTTAACAAATCCATCAAAGTCAGATGCCTTTGCCCCCTGTAGGGGATATTTTTTGAAGTGAGGAATAATTGATCGATTAAGATCTTTAATATTTCTTACTTCGTACTTATAGCATCTATCGCGAGCAGATTGCCTTATTGCTCCGCAACCAAATATTTTGAATATTTTTTGCAAGAGCGACAAGTCTTTCTTATTTAAGCTGATTGAGAAACTTGGTCTCACCTCTATGTTTGTGTTTAATTTATTTCTCAAATTAAACGAAACACAGAAACAGCCTTCACCATCCGTCAGTCCAGTCACATACGAATTTATATCCATATGTCTCCTTTCCGGACTCCATTGCACATCTTCTAGACAAGAGCTGGCGTGTTATCCGCAACTGTGCGGATCTCTTCTTTCGAATCAGTCGTTACGGGGTCATCCGCCCTAGGCGGGGACTTCCCACGGTATTACCCCAGAAGGGCTTCACCGTTATTAGCCAGTTTACTTAACGAGTTTCACAACTCGTTTCGGGCGGTTCCATCTCACCCGACAAGGAATTTCGCTCTTTGATGTTAATTCTTCTCTATGTCGCCATAGAGTTCAGACTATATCTTATCGATCTCTCGATTCTGACGTATAGTCGTTGAGGATTCTAGAGAGATAATTGCGCGTCTATTAATCCGCAGGCTAGAGTTATTTCATCTAATTCAGCTAAGCTTCTGCTTCGCCTAATTACCGTCGTCAATAGATATTATACTCCTGATATAAAGACATTTGGGTAGGGATTTATCATCTTGCCCCAAACGGCTTTGACTTATATTCATCAAACGCTTTATATCATACATCAGGACGCGCGATCTCAAAATTGCTTTCAAGATCACCACCCCCTATCTAGTCTTTCCTGCTGATTGTCTCCATAGTCCAACCAGTTACCCGTTGGAATTTCAGAGAGTTTCCAGCATTTAGTCAGATTTTTACTCTACATCTCCTGGCATAGGAGTTCGAGCAGAGGTTTGAATACCTCACTATGGCAGCTCTTGTCCCGTGGCCTTTCAGCCATTCGGGTATTCCCACCATAGAACAGTTATAGTTACTGCTGCCGTTTACTAGGGCTTAAGTTCTTACCTCTCCAACAACTGGATGCTACCTGTTAGTGCTTGATTTTTTGTGGCAAATAAATTTAATAGCCAGCAACCAAGCTAAAAAGCTAACAGACAGCGTCCAGTTGTCGGATCAGCAGAAACGTTGACCTACTAGCACTGGGCAGGCATCAGCCCATATACTTCCCAATTCTGGTTTGCATGGACCTAAGTTTTTGGTAAACAGTCGCCTGAAATACTTTCGCTGCGGCCTCTAACCGCGCTCCGCGCGGAAGCACCAAATTCTAAGATACAAATCCCAAACATGTTTGATCATTGTTTCTTGTTTCTTGGTTATTCCGTGCGAAGCACGGCAAAGGCAGTCCTTATCCCTAAGTTACGGACGCTTTATTGCCGAGTTCCTTAACGAAGGTTATCTCGCTCACCTTAGTCTTCTCGACCAACCCACCTGTGTCGGTTTGCGGTACGGCTGACTTGTCTAATTAATTTCCGCCTTTTCCTGCCTCTTTCTCCCCTATCAGTCACATAGCCATAGCGACTGACAAGCTTGAAAAAGTGTCGGCGAAGGGTAAAGACAAGCCGAGGGCAGGAATATCAACCTGCTGTGCATCGACTTTCGCCTTAGCAACCGCCTAACCCCGGGACCATTGTGGTAGCCCGGGAAACCTTGGGTATCCGGTGGACGGGGTTCTCACCCGTCATATTCGTTACTCATCCCAACATTCTCACTTCGCAGCGTTCCACCAATTTTCACAAATCAGCTTCACAACACTACGAACGCTCCTCTACCACACCGCGCTCTGCGCGGAAGCACCAAACCTCAAGTTACAAACTCCAAACATGTTTGGTTATTGTTTCTTGTTTCTTGGTTATTCCGTGCAAAACACGGTGTCCACGGCTTCGGTAGAATGCTTAGCCCCGTTAAATTTTCCGCGCAGCAAACCTTGACCAGTGAGCTATTACGCTTTCTTTAAAGGATGGCTGCTTCCAAGCCAACCTCCTGGTTGTCTGGGCTTTGCCACATCGTTTCACACTTAGCATTCATTTAGGGACCTTAGCCGGTGGTCTGGGTTGTTTCCCTCTCGACCGTGAAGCTTAGCCCTCACGGACTGACTCCGCGATAACGGTAACCTGGTATTCGGAGTTTGATTGGATACTGAGGCTTGCGTCCCAAATATCCATCCAGTGCTCTACCCCCAGGCCCTCTGATCGCGGGCTATACCTATATATATTTCGAGGAGAACCAGCTATCTCTGAGTTCGCTTGGCATTTTACCCCTATCCACAAGTCATCCCCCCATTTTGCTACATAGGTGGGTTCGGCCCTCCTGTTGACTTTCGTCAACGTTCAGCCTGCTCATGGATAGATCACTCAGTTTCGGGTCTAAAGAATACGACTAACGCCCATTTAGGACTCGCTTTCGCTACGCCTGTTCTCCCTTGGAAGCTTCAGCTTGCCGTATTCGTTAACTCGTTGGGTCATTCTCCAAAAGGCACGATATCACCACGCTCCGCGCGGAAGCACCAAATTCTAAGATACAAATTTCAAACATGTTTGATCATTGTTTTTTGTTTCTTGGTTATTCCGTGCGAAGCACGGCTCTATCTCCTTGTAAGCATATGGTTTCAGGGACTATTTCACTCCCCGTTACGGGGTTCTTTTCACCTTTCCCTCACGGTACTAGTTCACTATCGGTAAGTAATGGTATTTAGCCTTCGATGATGATCCACCGCCGTGCCGATAAATCGACACTTCTTCAATCAGGATTTCACGTGTCCTGACCTACTTTCGATTCCGACTTTTACATCGGAACGGATTGCGTTGAGAAATTTTTTGTTTTCGCATACGGGACTGTCACCCTCTATGGTTGTCCTTTCCAGATTCATTCTGCTAACAAATAACTTCATTGCGCAGTCAAGGCTTTTCCGCGTTCGCTCGCCACTACTAACGGAATCTCTAAATTGATTTCTTTTCCTCCGCTTACTAAGATGTTTCAGTTCAGCGGGTGCCCATCTATACGGACTTTCACCGTATAGACAATCTTGTCAAGCAAGATTAGGTTTCCCCATTCGGAAATCCTCGGATCAAAGTTTGTTTACCAACTCCCCGAGGCTTATCGCAGGTTTCGACGTCCTTCTTCGGCCATTACTTCCAAGGCATCCTCACATATGCTCTTATTGGAACGAATAAGCTTGATTTCGGTTGTTTAATACTACCGAATTACGGGCAACAATTTGAGTAATGTTGCCATTTCTTGATCTCCGATTTTCAAGCATCTTTTAAGGAAACAAAAAACCGCTTGTTAGGCGGTATAGCAAGTCCAAGCAAAAGGAATTGTTATCCGCTAATTACATCACGATTTTCGTAAATTTCCATAAAGCTATTTCGAAGAATATCAAATGACAAAGGTTGTGTCAATAGTTTGGTATTAAAGAGCGATTTTTAAATACTTGTTAATTTTCACTGAATTTTTTGACCAACTCTGAGATTTTCATGTTTTCGTCAATTTCTTCCCATTTTATGCCTCTCTCCTGAAGAGCCGAGGCCATATTTTCACCGATTTTTCCAGCTACGATCAAATCTATTCCCATGTCAGCCATCATATACGCCACGGAGTAGCCCGCTCCACCAGCCCCAGTGGCAAAGGGATTTTTAACAGTTTCCACAAATTCGCCATTGTCAAAAATCTGATAAAACGGCGAGCGCCCACCCAGTTTGCTTATTGTTGAATCCAAATTTTTTTCATCACAAGCTATAGCAATTTTCATTTTTTTTCTCCTATCATTAGTTTGTTAATAATTAATCCTTGTAGGATAGACGTGATGATAGTCACAAAAAGCAAAATGATCGCGTATTTAGCGCCAAAATATACGACCATCACCGGAAGCAGGGGTAACTTGACCGACCTATTATAAAGAAAACAAGCGACTAAACCATCATCAAAAAATTTTCTCCTCAAATCAGCCATCATCGGGTACCACATATAAACCGGACCACTGGAAAGAATTCCGCCTAATATTGCAAAAAGCCATTTTGTAAACAGACTGTCTTTTAAATATGAAAGAATTTTTTTCGAAGAGAATAAATAATTAGAAACAGCAAGCAAAACAAAGACCAGCGCCAAAGTCGGAAGTACTTCTTTTAAGATTGCGATTGTTTTGCGAAAAGCCAAAATAAATGAATGGTAGTCAACAAAATACAACACAGCGTAAATTGCTATGACAATTATCAAAAAGTTCCATTGACTAGGGATAGCTTTCAAAAAAGATTTTTTTGCCATATCAAATAAGATTGTTTAAAAAGACTGTCAGCGCAGCAATTACAAAAGTGAGCAGAAAAGCTGTTACGTTACGCACGAGAGCAAACCTTTTCCCCAATATCATCGCCTCAGCCGGTATTTGAACGACTCCCACTGTTACCCACGCCACAATGAAAACTGTAGCGATAAAAAGACTGACGCCGTTCTTTATAAGCTCACCCGCGACTATGTAGCTTATTATCGGACTTCCGGCGAGCAAACTTCCAATTAAACCAGCAGAAAATGCCCCAACGAAACCTCCCGACTCGAGAATCGGAGAATACAAATCCGGTGGCACCAAGGTGAAAACAAGAGCAATTAAAAGAACTGTTGCAAGAAGAAGGGGCAGGGTCGAATACAAAGAAATAGCAGATTTTTTCAGCGAGTTTAATAAACTTTTTTTCAAAAGGTCTTTCAATCTACCCTCTCCAGAGCTATTTTGCATTTTGGACATTTCAAGCTCGAACAAGGCACTCCCCGCTCATGAGGAGCTTCGTAACCGCACTTCGAGCAAACACACTTTCCATCGGGCCCCTTCCCGGAAGCCACAGATTCTTTTGACATGTGCCTTCCCTTTCTTCTCCAGCTTATGGCGCCACCTATCCCCGGCCTAAAATATGAAGTCTCAAAATCATGGCTCTTTATCTGAATTGCAACATAGTTTAAGCTTTCCACACCCTCGATCAACTTATTTCTTAGCTTTTCCGATATCTTATTTGCTTCGTCAACCGTCAAATCACCCGGTAATTTTATCTCTAAATTCGCCATTGTTGCCGCTCCCTTTTTTTGCGTTTTTAACGAATCGAGCTCGATTTTTTCCTTTTCTACTATTCCCCTTATTTCTTCTTCAACCTCCTCACCCGCCGAGACATCAAGAAGCGAATCA
>MWBO01000045.1 GCA_002071685.1 candidate division WS2 bacterium ADurb.Bin280
GAGGCGGTAAGGATAGAAAAGGGCGATAGGGTCGCCCAAATTCTTATCCAGAGCGTTGTCAGTGCCAAAATCGAGGAGGCGCAGGAGCTTTCTGAAACTGAAAGGGGGCAAAACGGTTTTGGCAGCACAGATCAGGGATTCGTCAAAGTTGAGGAGATAATTGCCGGAAAGGAAAAAGAACTAAAGGAGGAGAATGGAGCTCAAGAAGGCCGATGGTAACATTTACAAATTGATTGAAGCAGAAAAAATAAGGCAAAGCGAGGGCCTTGAGATGATTGCCTCGGAGAATTATGTTTCCGAAGCTGTTCTTGAAGCAACCGGATCAATTTTGACAAATAAATATGCCGAAGGTTACCCTGGGAAGAAATATTATAGCGGTTGCGAGTTTATCGACCAGATTGAAAATATTGCCATCGAGCGTTTGAAGAAATTATTTGGATGTAAATTTGCGAACGTGCAGCCACACTGTGGTTCCTCTGCAAATATGGCTGCTTATCTGGCCGTAGCCAAAGCGGGGGACAGGATTTTGGGTCAAAGCCTTGATGCGGGCGGACACTTGACTCATGGCGCCAAGGTTTCTTTTTCCGGACAAATTTTTGAATCATTTAGCTATGGCCTCGATCCGAACACCGGTCTTCTGGATTATGGCGAGGTGGAAAAGATTGCCAAGAAAGTGAAACCCAAAGTGATTATGTGCGGTTTTTCTGCATATCCCAGGGCAATTGACTTTAAAAAATTTAAGAAGATAGCCAAATCTGTAAATGCGGTTTTGATCGCTGACATCGCCCACATAGCAGGATTGGTGGCGGCGGGCTATCATCAATCTCCTGTCGGGGTTGCCGATATTGTAACGTCCACGACACACAAAACTCTTCGCGGTCCCAGATCGGGAATTATAATGACTAATGATGAGGAATTGGCCAAAAAGATAGACAAGGTCGTTTTTCCCGGAATTCAGGGTGGGCCATTAGAACATGTTATTGCGGCGAAAGCGGTGTCGTTTGGTGAAGCACTCAAGCCACAGTTCAAAAAATACATTGAAAACGTCCTTGGAAATATGAAGGTTTTTGCCAAAACATTGATGGCATTTGATTTCGATCTTGTAAGCGGTGGAACAGACAACCACCTGATTCTGGTTGATTTGCGAAGCAAGAATCTGACTGGCAAAGATTTCGCCCACGCACTGCACGAGGCCGGAATAACTGTCAACAAGAACTCTGTCTCAAACGATCCACAACCACCAATGATCACCTCGGGAGTGAGGGTCGGAACCGCCGCCTTAACTACAAGGGGAATGGGTATAGCGGAAATGCAAAGGATCGCTGAAATGTTTAACGCAGTAGCTGAAAATATCAGCGACGATAAAGAGCTTCAAAAAATAAGCAAGGAAGTGAAGCAAATGTGTAAAAAATTCCCGGTTCCGGGGATTAAATAGGGGGAATATGAAGCAGTATCTGGATCTTTTGCAAAAGATTCTTGACGAAGGAACAGAGAAGATGGATCGAACCGGAGTTGGAACGAAGGGAATTTTCGGTCATCAGATGAGATTTGATTTGAACGAAGGGTTTCCGCTTGTTACGACAAAAAAAGTTCATATGAAGTCAATCATTTATGAGCTTCTTTGGTTTTTGCGAGGAGATACAAATATCAAATATCTAAATGATCATGGCGTTTCGATTTGGGACGAGTGGGCGGACGCAGACGGGGAGCTTGGTCCGGTTTATGGTAAGCAGTGGGTAAGATGGGAAGGTGCGGATGGTAAAAAATATAATCAGATTCAACAATGTGTCGATCAACTGAAATCCAACCCTGACTCCAGAAGGATAATAGTTAGCGCATGGAATGTCGGAGATTTACAAGAATTAATTGCCGGAAAAAGAACTGCTCCGCCAGCTTGTCATTCGTTTTTTCAATTCTATGTCCAAGACAATAAACTCTCATGTCATCTCTATATGCGATCCAATGACGTTTTTTTGGGAGCGCCTTTCAATATCGCTCAATATGCGCTATTGACTATGATGATGGCTCAAGTCACCGGCTTGAGCTTGGGTGAGTACATCCATACCAACGGTGATGTTCACATCTATAAAAACCACTTCGACCAAGTCAAGGAACAATTGTCTAGGACCCCCCGCAAATTACCCACTATGAAGCTCAACCCAAAGGTTAAAGATATCTTCAAATTTGAATATGAAGATTTTGAGCTGATAGACTATGATCCGTGGCCAGCCATCAAAGCACCAATAGCAATATGAACACACCAATAATTTCAATGATTGCATGTATCGGCAAAAACGGAGAGCTCGGATTAAATAATAAATTGTTATGGAAGATCCGCGACGACCTGCAGAGGTTTAAGCAATTGACAAGCGGTCATGCAATTATTATGGGACAAAATACGCTTGAATCTATCGGGAAAGCGTTGCCGGATAGAGTGAATATTGTCTTGACCAAAGACATTAATTTTAAACCACTAAATTGTAAAGTATGCTACAATATTGAACAGTCATTGAGAGAGGCGAGCAAAATCGAAAAAAAGGAAATTTTTATAATCGGTGGGGGTCAGATGTATAAACAGTTCATACCTCTGTGCGACAAGCTTTATCTGACCATTGTAGATCAAGCAACGGAAGCTGACACATTTTTTCCTAAGTATGACGACTTTAAAGTTTGTAAAGAGAGTGAAGAAAAAGAAGATGCCAGTGGTATAAAATATAAATTTTTGGAGTTAATAAGAAATGCCAAGAGCAAAAGGTAGATTTATAGTAATCGAAGGTTCGGACGGGGTGGGAAAGAAAACCCAAGCTGACCTCATTATTAAAATGTTTCGAAGAATAGGGAAGCAGGTTGTTTTTTATGACTTCCCTCAATACGAAAGATCGTTTTTTGGCAAAATGGTCGCAGACTATCTCAATGAAAAATTTGGAGATGTAAACAACAGTGACCCTTATCTGATATCACTTCTTTATGCGGGAGATCGATTTGAAGCTTCCGAGCACATAAGGCACGATCTAAACAAGGGAAAGATTGTCATTTGCAATCGCTACACACAATCAAACATGGGCTTTCAGACCGCCAAACTAAAAACCGAAAAAGAAAAAAAAGAATTTTTGGAATGGCTCGAAGAGCTGGA
>MWBO01000046.1 GCA_002071685.1 candidate division WS2 bacterium ADurb.Bin280
TAGCAGAGCCGGCAAGCAACGAGGAAGTGATCAGAAAAATTATTGAGGACCTCAAGGGCCAGGGCCGTGTCGTTGACCAGAATTCTCTGGCGGCAGCCATCTATCAGGCAAGAGTTGACGGAAAGATAAATCCCGACATCAGCGTCGAAGGCCAAGACGAGCAGACAAGCAACAAAATGCTCTCCGACTGGGACTGGTATAAAGCGGCGGCCATGCTCAACACCTCGTTTGAGGGCTAGGAGCAAATGAGAGACGTTTTCGCCATAATAATTCTAGTAGCCATTATTATTGCCTTGATTTTTTTGGGCATCTTCGCCTCTTTTGGACTTGCTAAAATGGGAATCCCAATGGGGCCGTAATCGTAATGAAAAAACTGAAAATCATCTTATTTATTGTCACTGTCATTTTTGGCGTCAGCACTCTTGCGCTTTATCTTCTTTCCTTGGGAGCTTCAAACGGAGGGCTGGGCTCATCCTATCCCCAATATGTCGATCTCAAAAGTGACGAGCTGGAGAAAAAAATGGCTCTTGGCATATACAAGGAGTCTTGCGCCAAAACAGTCAGTGATGACAAGTTTGTCGCCGGTCTAACTGTAGGGCAAGCGACTGAATGCAATCAAAACCCCAAGGCGGGAGGAATTAGCTTTGTTGGGGGCAACGGAAACGAGATGTATCTGCTCTCTCAAAACCATTGGGACAAGCGGGTCCTGCTTGCAACTTACTATCTACTCCAAAGAGGATTCAACGGCGATGACAAATTCTCTCTCAAAATGGACTGCTCGCCAAGCGCCTTTGAGATAAAGCCCAAAATGACTTTGGGTATTCACTATGGCTACAAAGACAAAAAAGAAATTTCTTTCATCAAATCGATAGAAAATCCCCAGCCCAATCTCGATGTTCAGTACGTTTCAAGCGGAAAAAGCTCCTATTCGCCCGAAGGAACGCTAAGCGAAAACACCGCTAATTCGATTTCGCCTCACGCTTACGGACAAGCCCTCGATGTCTATTCCTATGGTTGTGCCAGCTTGTATGTCCGACTTGAAGCAGACGAAAGCGCTCAAAAATGGGCCTGCGGTCTAACCGGAGGAGGCGGGGCGGACCTCGGAGCACTTACCCCTGTCGCTTCAGGTATTGTCGGCGCTATTTCTTCGGCAAGCGGTAATGTTGTGTCAGAACACAATTATATTTATCCCGCAAACAACCTGCCACTTGAGATCGCTTTTTCAAATAACGATTTTGAAAAATTTGATCCAAATACGAAAGCCAGCGAAATACCAATTCCAAAGGAGAGTTACCTTCTCGACCCGCAAAGCACAACTTCAAGTTGCGATGGCCAAGACGTCACGCTGCAAGTTCAAGATACCTGTCGGCCCTCCTTGGGACTGAAGCAAATCACTTACAAAAATAAGGGATGCATCGCTCTCAATCAGCCACAAGGCTACAAATCTTCATATATTTACGGAGCTGAAAAACCCGCTTATCCCTCGGACGATCAGACCCCATTGATTCAACCCTTTCAATATCCCTCTGCCGTCTTTTTGCCATCTGCCGACAACTGTACCTGCCAAGTAACAAGTGGCACAAACGACTATCAAGTAGATGCGACGGCAAGCTTTTATCAAAAAACTCTTGCTCAAATAGATTTTGTCAGCCCTGTTCTCGCTCTTTCGATACCAAGTGAGCTACAAAAAGACCTCAAGGGCGAAGATTTAAAAAAATATCTGCGCGAACAAGCGGAAAAGTCAAAGAAAATAGTCATCGAAGCATCACTCCTCTTCTCTCTCGCCGAGGAAAACGGCGATTACAAAAGTGCCAATGATTTTTTCGCAGAGTTTGTCGATAAAAAATTGCCCGAAAATCAAAACATTATCAATCAACTCGCTATTTCAGCCGATAATGGATTTCTCGACAGCTACTCGCAACTCGCTCGGCTCATATACGGCGCAAATGACACCGCTTCCAATTATGATCCGTCTTTGACAATCGGCCGTGTTCGAGGACTCGGCTACAATGCGACCGAAAAAGACAGGGTGCACATAGGGTTCTAAACACAACACCTTAATTAATCAATTAGGCAATTTTTCAATTAGTCAATTAAGCAATTTGGCAATTAGTCAATTTATCAATTACTAAATTAAGAGCCCGCAATTCAAATCAAATAAAAACATTTTTTTATTAGTAGCTAAAGCTACAGACAATGATAGAACCAGAGGGGCTTAATTGCGAGGCAGCCCCTATGGTTCTATCGACTCCTTACCCTGCACGCTTGTTTCAAGAGCAAAAAATAAGCTTTTCTTTCTGGCAAACCCTCTCGACAAGTTTGCGAGCTTCCGCCAGAAGCAAAAAGCTTATTTTTCTTCCTGAAACGAATTTTTAATTTTTCGTTGTGGTTATACGTTATTCGTTATAAGTTATACATTTTCTGTCGTCTGGCCTCTGTTCTCTGTAAACTTTTTTATTTTTTTAAATTATCATTTTAATTTTTGATATTTAATTTTTAATTTTACGTTGTGGTTATACGCTATACGTTTTTCGTTTTACACTTTCTGTTATCTGTCATCTATAATCTTTCTAATCTTTAATTTAAAATCCCGCCTTTCTGCTATAATTGTATTGTGATCAGTATAAGCGCCATGATACTTCAAATTAGGACGCGCTTTTTGGCTTTAGCGATTTTAAAGAGGGGTAATGCAATATAAGATACCGCAGAATATCGATATGGAGGACAAGATCGTCGGTCCTTTCACTATGAAGCAGTTCATCTACTTGCTCGTTTCCGGATTTATTGTTTATTCTTGGTGGAATTTTTCAAACACCTTTATCTCCCCCCCGCCAATTATCGTCTTTATTCCACTTGGTGTTCCGGTGGGAATCCTCGGGCTTTGTTTCGCTCTACTCAAAATTAACGATCGACCGTTTGAATTTTTCATTCTAAGCATCATAAGGTTTATTTTTGCGCCAAAGCGAACAATGTGGCGCGAGGGTTACAAGGCGCCAGAAGTCATCGTCAAGGACACCGTCGTCAAAGAAGATCAAAAAACGGTCCGTGATACCAAGACGCTTGATGAACTTTCCAAAGTGCTCGATACTTCACAAAACGAACTTGAGAAAAAGATGCCGGTAGCCCCGCCACAAGAGAAAAAAGCACCGCTTGCAATGGATATTTCGGTCAAAGATGTCAAACAGGCACAAAACAACCAAGCACAAGCTCAAAGCGCAACACAAAACACCAAAGAAACAAGCCCAGCAAACGTCACTCAAAACCCGCAACAAAAGGGCGGATTTTGGAGCAAATTAACCGGCAAAAAATAAAAAATGGCCAACCCCAAGCAAACAGGAAAAAATACACTTTCGACCCAACAGAACATCCCCTTTTCGGCTGTTTATGATGATGTGATCGTGACAAAAAAGGGCCAGCTTTGCCAGGTTTTGATGGTCAATTCGGTAAACTTTGGCCTCAAAAGCGAAGAAGAGCAAAATGCCATTATTTACCAATACCAGTCTTTCCTGAACTCTCTGACATTTCCGATACAAATTGTGATGCACTCCAAAAAACTTGATTTGACTGAATACCTGAAAAATCTTGAGTCAAAAATTGCCCAAGAGCCCAACGAGCTCATTCGCTACCAGATACAAGAATATGTTGATTTTGTAGAAAAGCTGATTTCAATCGCCAATATTATGGATAAAAAATTTTATATTAGCGTCCCCTACAGCGTTCCCCCGACCGAACTTTCGGCAGGAGGTTTTTTCTCATCACTATTTGGAACTTCACGAGAGCACCTGAAAATGCCTCTTAGCAAGTTCAAAAAGTACAAAACTGCGTTGTCCGAAAGAGTGGGCGTGGTCAGCTCCGGCCTTGCTTCAATCGGTATCACCAGCCAAGTACTTTCGACCAAGCAACTGATTGAACTTTTTTATCGCACCTATAACCCTGAAGAAGCTATCAAGGAACAGCTAAAGGGAGATGTAGCACCGATTGGCTTTAGCGATAGTTCAGGACAAACAAACACGGCGAGCGCCGGAGGAAAAAATGGCGGATAACAATTTAAATCAAAACACGAATGCCTCAAACCAAGGCACCCAAAACGCCCCCATGACCAAGGGCGAAATGAAAAAGACTGAAAAGGAGATCGAAAAATCGTCGGCATCGATGCTTGATTTTGTTGCGCCCTCGAGCTTTCAGATAACCTCCGATCACCTTCAGATAAACGATTTATTCGTCAAAACTCTTTTCGTCTATTCATATCCCAGATTTTTAAACACCAACTGGCTTTCGCCGGTCATCAATTACGATATTTCCATGGATGTGGGAATTCACATTGCTCCACTTGAGTCCGACATCTTTCTCGACCGCCTTCACAAGCAAGCGGGGCGACTGGAATCCAGTCGCCAGATTGAGCAGGAAAAAGGATTGGTCAGAAATCCCCAGCTCGACTCGGCAATATCCGACGTTGATCAACTTCGTGACGACCTGAGCTCCGGCCAACAGAGAATATTCAAAATAGGAATGTACTTTACCCTCTACGCCAAAAAGCCCGAGGAATTCAAACAAGCCGCCGATCAGCTCACTTCACTACTTGGCGGTCTGCTGGTTTACACCAAGCAATCAATCTTTCAGATGGAGCAAGGTTTTCATTCGACCCTCCCTCTGGCGGAAGACGAATTGCAAATTACCAAAAATCTCGATACAAATTCTCTTTCAACCACCTTCCCGTTCGTTTCGGCCGAACTAACGAGCAACAAAGGCATTCTTTATGGAGTGAATAGGCACAACAATTCATTGATACTTTTTGATCGCTTCGATCTTGAAAACGCCAACGAGGTTGTCTTCGCCAAATCCGGCGCCGGTAAATCTTATGCGGTAAAATTAGAAGCTCTGCGATACCTGATGATCGGAACCGATGTCATCGTCATCGACCCTGAAAATGAATATCAGGCCCTCTGCGAAGCTGTCGGGGGAAGCTTCTTCGATTTTTCTCTTAATTCCGATAAGAGAATCAACCCATTTGATTTGCCAAAGGGAACGGGTTACGAAGACGGCGGAACAATCATCAGAACTGCAGTCACCGATATCAAGGGGCTTGTTTCTCTGATGGTTGGCGGAATCACTCCCGAAGAAGACGCTGTATTGGATAAGGCAATTTACGACACCTATGCCTTGCGCGACATTACCGAGGATATTTCAACACATCAAAACACCCCTCCGCTTCTATCCGACTTGCAGGGGGTTTTGCAAAATACCACCGGCGCCGAAAGTTTGGTTCGACGTCTCACCAAGTACACCGAAGGAACCTTTGCCGGACTTTTCAATCGCCCGACGAACTTCGAACTTCAGAGAGGATTCATCGCCTTTTCGATCAGAAACCTCGAAGAAGCCCTGAGACCCTTGGCGATGTATATGATCTTAAACTATATTTGGTCACAAGTGAGAAATAAGATGCGCCAGAGAATGCTGATTGTCGATGAGGCCTGGATCCTGATGCAATACCCCGACAGCGCCAGATATCTTTATTCGCTGGCCAAGAGAGCCAGAAAATACTATCTTGGACTGACCATCATCTCTCAAGATGTCGAAGACTTCTTGTCGAACGAACAAGGAAGAGCAATTTTAAATAACTCCTCGCTACAACTTCTCCTGAAGCAATCACCGGCAGCCGTCGAAAAACTTGGCGAAGTTTTTCATTTGACAGAAGGGGAAAAATTCCTCTTGCTCGAATCAGACGTAGGGGAAGGACTCTTCTTCGCCGGAGCCAGCCACGTTGCCATTAAAATAGTCGCTTCATACACCGAAGACCAGATTATTACCACCGATCCTCGGCAACTGCTGGCCCAGCAAGAGCAAGACGAAGCTCAAGCTCCTCAAGGAGAGCCGATTTCTCAAGAGCGAAGCGCACAGCAGTTTCCATCTCAAAATCAGCAGACGGCCGATGTAGCACAAGATGCTCGAGGAGCTACCAAGCCGGCAGCCCCCGCACAAATACAAACCAATCCCCAGCCAGTGGGCAATGCCATTAACGTACAAGCACCCGAAATCACAAGCAATATTATCGCTGGAAGCGAAAATGCCAATCCAATGGGCTCGGGCGCACCAAGCGCTGTAGCGACAAACCCTGCGGTCAAAGCGACCCAACAGAACGCTACCGCCACACCTCCCCAAAATAATCAAATATCCGGATGACAGATCAAAATTTGAACAACCAGACACCATCAAGCGACCAAAATCAAACTCCGCCTTCAGACAGTCAGAGCCAGGGCGTCGATCCCATCACGCCAGATCAAAGTGCGCCTCCGACCATCCCAAGCGGAGCCACTTCCTCAAGCGAACAAAGCCAAACGACACCACCAGCCGAACCAAATCAAGAGGAAGAACCAAGCTTTCCACTTGAAGATTTTGTAAGCGACATTCCAGCACCACCTATCTCAGAAGGTCCAAGTAGCCAACTAAGCGGTAGTACTCAAACACCACCCCCCTCCACGACGACAGCGCAAGCAGGCACCAGCTCGGGGCAGCCCACTGCCCCAGACGCCCCTCAAGCGCCACAGCAAGCTCCAAGCATACCAACGACCCAAGCGGGCAGTTCAGAGGCCCCTCAAACGCAAGCTCCAGGCCCTCAGCAAGCAAGTGTCCCCGGCAACCAACCACCACCGAGCGTGCCAAAGGAGGGCTTCACAAGCAACCCCCAGCCACAACAACAAGCGAGCACACCTCAAGCACCATCTCAAGCTCCGACAATGCCAGTTCAGGCCCCTCGGCCCCCATCCTCCTCTCAAAAGATTGGCAAAGGTGCGGTTATTCGCCGAAGTAGCTCTACCGGCAAGGTTCTGCTGACCATTCTTTTTTCTTTATTGGCACTTAGCGCCGTTTTCTTTTTCTTTTTTTATCGCGTCACCTTCAGCTTCAATGTTTCTCCAGAGGGATACAAAGCAACCATTGACGGACGGGAAATTAAGGAAAAAGTCGTCAAGCTCAACCCCGGATTTCACACCGTCAAGATCGAAAAAGACGGCTATATTTCATATCTATCAAGCAAGGATTTTTCTATCGGAGAAAGGGCGGATCTCTCTATAGAACTCAAAAAGGCCATAACGACGCAGATTTATGTCAGCGGAGCCCAAACTCTTGATTTAAGTAAAAGCGGTAATTTAATAAACTTTCTTGGCCAAGATTCGAGATTATACTATGTCGCCGTTGATGAGCCGCAAGCGCAGGCAATCGCCCTCTCTAATCAACAATTTCCGGGACTTAGAGAAATTCTCTACTCGCCAAACAACGACTTCGCACTCATACTGGACAACCAAAATTTAAAGATCGCCGATTTTAGTAAAATTGATCCGACCACCCAAGAAGAAGCGACAAATTTGCCTCCAGCTTCAAGCGCCATAACTACCCTTACTTGGAACGAGAGTCCAAGCGCCTTTGTTAAAAAAGCCACCTCGAAAGTGCTCTACGATCTCAAGACGCCAACCAGCTGGGATCTCTTCTTGATGGATATGGAAACCCTCCAATCCCAGATTATTATGAGAGTTGACCCCACCCTCTTCCCCTCGTTGAATGTAGATTGGGGCGAGAGCGCCAAGACAGCGCTAATAACCGGCAAAAAAGCGGGTATTCTCGATATTGGCAAGAGAGACTTCACCCAATTTGATGAAGAATTCGTCTTCGGTCAGTGGGGACCAAACGGCAAAGTAGCAATTTTGCAAAAAGCCGACAATAGCATCTACATCCTCAAGGACAATAAGGTGGAGAGTCTCGATCTAAAAGCAAAAAGGTTCTTTTTTTCAAGCGATTTGGAGGCATATTTTTTACAAGAGAATTCATTGATTATGGTAAACTTTGACACCTTGGCTCGGATAAATTATGCTGAAATAAGCGGACTTTCCCAAACAAAAGATTTTGCTGTAGCTCAAGAGAATATCTATTTTCTCGATGACGAAGGAATAAAATCCGCCAAACTACAAAGAGGGGTTTATGGAGAAGAGCAAACAGAAACAAACTAATCGATCGATTGCCAAGATTTTCGCTACGATGATCGCTTCCTTTCTGATGGCAGGCGCTCTTTCCGGTTGCTCGAATCGCGCTGTTCAAGAAGTGATCGGCAACGACATCACTCTTTATTGGTGGAGAAGCCAAGAAGACGCCAACCGAGAAACTCTGGAAACAATTGCTCAAGACTTTGCCTCTGAAACAGGCATCAAGGTAGAAGTAGTTTTGAAAAACCCCAATACATATATGCAAGAGGCGACCGAGGCGCTCGCCTCCGCTCAAACAGTGGAAGACGCGCCCGATATTCTTTCGGTTAATGCCGAAGATCTCCCCGGGGTCGCCCTACAACTATCAAGCGCACCGGACGATTTGTTTGTCGACCAAGACAAAAAGGAAACCAGAGAAACACTAGAATACGTCGAGGATGAATTTCTGGATGTTGTCAGCAAATCAGCCGTCTTGACCGATGTAAAAAGCGGGGAGGGCAAACTGTTTGGCTTGCCGATGGGACTTGATGAACTGGTTTTGTACCGAAACACCGCTTTGATTGATCAAGCAATTGAAAATTTAAGAACCCAGAACAGAGTTGGCAAACAATACAGCGATGAAGAAATCGCTATTTTGAGAAAAAAGCTTACAAACGCTCCCGCAACTTGGGCAGATCTCGTTGAAATCGCCCCTCTGATCACTATCAGAAACGAAAACGATATTTCAAAAGCGGCCATTTCGATGGGTACTGCAAACAATGTCGAAAGGTCTTACGACATCCTGCAGACGATAATGATGCAAAACGGCACCGCTCTCACCAATTCTTCACTTACAGCCGCTACATTTGATCAAAGCGTTCAAACAGCAGCCAAAACGGTCAACCCGGGAGAAAAAGCCCTGGCCTTCTACCTTCGATTTTCCAATCCGAACGACCCCGTTTACTGCTGGAATCAGCAAATGCCAAATTCCTTCGACGCTTTCAAAAACGAGCAAAGCGCCATGATGATACATTATTCCAGCGCTTACAATATCTTGATAAATGAGGCGCAATCGCTTAAGAGTAAAATCGAAATCTCCGCCCTCCCCCAAGCGGTCAATCCCGCCAGTTCGATAAACAGCGACCAGATTAAAACGATGGCAAAAATGTATCTGGAAACCGCTCCGTCGGCAAGAGGCGACGCTAAAAGGCAACAAGCGGCGTGGAGCTTCATCAAGTACATCACTTCAAAAAGTGGCTCATCAACCTATCTCTCGGCCATGAAACTTCCCTCGCCCCTGAAAGAAGGAAACGACCGATCAAAATTTGAAACTCTTAGTGAAAGAAAAACCAGCGCCGACCTGTGGTTCAAGGGCAACGACGCCACGAGCGTCAATAAATCCTTTATCTCAATGATCGAAAGCGCCCAAACTGGCGCATCAAGCACCGCCGAAGCGTTGAGTGTGGCTGCAAACGCCGTCACCACCGTATTGCAAAGTTCAAAAGTAAGATGGGCGGGGAAATGATCTCAAACAACAAAAACCAAAAAATTTTATTTCTTCTTGCGCTTGTAGCGCTTACAGCTTTGCCCTCCATATCCCTTGGAGCAAATGAAGATGTAGCCGAAATATATACATTCATCGGCGATTGGTATCAACAGTTCATCCTCCCGGTCGGCACCACCTTAGCAGGATTTGTCATAATGTACGGAGGGATTGTTTATGCGACATCAGGTGGTGACACCAGCAAGGTCGCAAAAGGCAAGGAGCTGATTTTTGGCGCAGTATCGGGGCTTGCCCTGCTTGTCCTCGCTGTCTTCATAGTCAGAATGATTACGACATAGCAAATGCTTAAACAAATCTATTATTTTCTGGTGCAAAGGGCCTACGCAGCCGACGCAGATAACAGTCCGCTGGCTGGCTTCGACCCGGTTCGTCTTTCTTTTGAGGGAGATAACAAGAGGGAGTTTTTGTTTAATATGTTGAGTTACTTTCTCAATCTAATGCCCTACCTACTGGGAGGGGTGGCTTTTTTTGGTCTACTTTATTCATCGATAATCTATCTTAGCGCCATGGGTGACGCCGGAAAAATAGAGACAGCCAAAAAAAACATCACTTGGATCGTGACGGGAATTGTCGCTATTGCTGCCACACTGATAATCATAAGAATAATATTTAATATCGTTGGAAAGGCGATCACATAATGGCTGACAGCTCCCTATTAAATCTCGAAGAACTTTCGGATGGCTTGAATTATAGCGCCAGCACCGGCGATCCGGCAACGCTTACTCAAAATATTCAAGACTGGCTCCAAGAGAACATCTATCCCCTCGCCTTGGGTGCGGTAATTTTTGTGACGCTCGGAGCGGTTTTTTACGGCGGTTTATTGTATTTCACCGCTTATGGGGACGAAAATAAAGCGGCACAGGGCAAAAAGTCCATCACCTACGGCTTTATCGGGCTTTTCATCGCTCTAATCGCTTTTAGCATCGTCACTTACGTCCAACAAAACCTCGTCTCAAAAGAAGCCGAGGAAAAAATCTACAAAGACTTCAAAGCTCCGGTGACCAGAGACGTCGACGATGGTTATCAGGGAGGAGATCAACTATTTGAATAAGAGATGAAAAAAATTCTTTCACAAATTAACATAAACGAGCTCGTCAAAGAGGCCGAGGAGAGCGGTATCGATCCCGATATGGCGACTTCTGTCGAAAAGGCACCGGCAATTAAGGCAGTCTTTTTGAACATTCAGGTTGCCATCATCTATCTTCTGGGTGTAGCGATCGTCGGAACGATAGTCTATGGAGGAATTGTTTATATGACTGCCGGAGGCAATGGCGAGCAAGCCGAAAAGGGCAAAAAAATCATAACCGGCGCCATCATCGCCGGAGTAATCGCTATGGTTTCTTATTCTTTTTATAACTTCTTGGTAGGAATTTGGTAAAAATGAAATTAAAAGGCGCCATCACCACATCGATCCTCGTCGCAAGTGCTATCGCCCTTGCTTTGTTAGCCCTCGGGATTGGATATAAACCGGGCGAAAAATACCTCGAATACGAGGGCAACCTTTGGTGTGTTTCAAACTTCGTCGAAAAAGAACCCAAGGAATTGCTCTCCGATGGGCAACCGGCCAAGCACCAGCTTCTTGAAGGACGCGAGGACTGGATCAGAAAAGACCAGATCACAGTTGACCCTTCGACCAACACCCCAGAGCAAGAGGCAATGAGCATCGCTTCTAAAGAGCATTTTTTCGAAAGCGCCACCAAGGAGGAGCTAATCAGTGCCCTCGAGCGGGGCGATAAGGAGTTTTTCACTCACCACTTCAACTCGACCGCCACCGCCTCGGGCCACTGCATCACCACAGTCGGCAAGTGGATCAACGACGCCACCCGCGAAGAATGTTTTGGGACCGATGAATATGAAACAGTCAGGGAGCTAAATGTAAATATCACCTCATACAGTCCGTGCATTAACGGCAACACCTGTAATTGCCCGGTTTCCATGGGCGGAGGAGCGGCAACTGCCGATCCATCGGGAAGCTTCAAAGTTTTAGACGGTCGCCTGCGTTGGGTAAAGTCAAACAATTATTTTGAAAATTATGTTTTTGCCCAACCAACGTCCGACCACATCGTAAGCTGGAATGAGAGGGAAAGGTTTGCAATCGTCGTTCCCGGATTTAATGATAATAAACCTATTTACGTAAGGGATCATTACGCCCCAGGTTGGCACTTTAATCAAGATTGGCTTGACCTATTTAAGCCATGCAGTGAAATAAGACAGGGCCCGGGAGGAAAAACTACCGTCAAGATCGTAGATTTGACCAAGAAAAAAACGGCAGACAAGGCAAAATTGGCCATTTGCCCCAAGGAAATACCAATCGTCGGTCCGTCTTACGGGGACGACTATACCAACATCGCCCCGATTTATGGCGGTCTAAGCGGTTATCTGACAAGTGGCGAATTGGGCAGTCTTGGCGAGGGAGCGAACGACATAGTCCGAACTGCCGTCGCCGAGCTAGGCAACAGATTCACCGATGACAGAACCAAGTACAATGACTATAACGGAACGCAGTGGTGTTCATGGTTTGTCACTTGGGTTTATCGAAAAGCCGGCTTCAACATTCCCAGAATTGGGGTTTCAAAACAAACTCTGGCTTGGTTTTCCAAAAATGGACACTCTGTCTTCCAAGATCCAGCTCTTGCCGAACCGGGAGACATAGTCGTCTGGTCGCGGGGCGGAGCATCGGGGCACATTGGAATCGTAGCCAAAAACGATACCACCAATCAAAAAATAACAACGATAGAGGGAAACAATTCTCGCAACCAAGTCGCCCAATACACATATTCGTACAACACAATAAAAAATTTGTATAAAGGCCTTGTCGGCTTCGGGAGGTGGTAGTGAGTAAAAAAACAAAAATCATTTTAGCTGGCGTTGCGGTTTTACTGATACTTGCAACGCTTGCCTATATTTACTTTTTTAGCAAGGACAAAAACGAGGACAAAACCATACAAAACTATTCTGTCGCAGAAGAATACGAAGAGCTCGGGCTCAATCAAAACCAAGCTACTGATTTCAATAATTCGGGACAGGCGACTAGATACAATCCGAACAATGGTGCGATCGAAAGATATGATGAAGATTCGGGAGAATATCAAAGAATTGCCACAATCGACAAGGAGGCAAGCTACACAGAAATCTCCCCTGATGCAAAAAAGGTTCTCTACACTACGACCAACAACCCCGAATCAAGATTTAGCGAAAACGTCTATTTATTTGATATCGATAATGCCGACAGAGAATATGAAATAAAAGACGTTTTCTCCCCGCACTTTTTGCCTGACGGATCACTGATTTATCAAAGTTTCAGCAATAATAGTTCCGAACTAAAAATCGTCAAAGACGCCACTACAAAAACCATCCCCCTGCCAGATGACACCGAAAAAATTATCGAGGCAATAGACTCAAGATCAGTCATAGTGTTTGATTTTCAGACCGACTTGGCAGAAGCGACGGCATGGATTATCGACATCCCCAATCAAAAAACAACCCAGATTACTCAAGGCGAGGGACTTAAAGTAAAGGCCGTCATAGACAGCTCTTGTATCGGCATCCAAAAATCAAAAGGCGATAAAACATCCGTAGAGCTTTATAATCACGAAACAGGAAAAACTGTGGCTACGATCGAAGGTATCTCGCTGGACGATATCGACTGGCGCGACGATAGGGTCTTTTATTATTTTGAAAAAGGAGTGGTTTATAAATCGCTATTTGCATCCAACCAAGCAAAAGAAAAGATACAGGTTGTCGAAGGCCCCATCTTGCAATTAAAGGTCCTTGGTAATCAAAAAATATTTGCTTTATCGCTTGACAAACTTGATATAATCGACTTGCGATAATATAAATTTATCGGTAAGTTGTTGTATAATTTATTTAGTTGCAATATAATATTTTTGACTTATTAAAAAATTAGGAGGTATAGATGATCAAGACAGTAAAATCGATCGGTGGGAAGATAGCGGCGGTAGCCATAATGGCCGGAGCTTACGGCACCTCAGCGTTGGCTGCGAACAGTACAACCATTAATGGAAACCAAATCAATGCATTAAAGCTGTCCAATTTAAGTATGGAAGAATTTTTATCAAATGCCATGAGCATAATTCTTCTGCTTGCCGGAATCTTGGCGGTTGCCTACCTCATTTACGGAGGCATCCTCTATGTGACGGCCGGAGGAGACAGCGAAAAGGCCGGCAAGGGCAGGGTAGCTATCACCAACGCCATCATCGGAATCATCCTAATCATTCTGGCTTTGGTCATCTATAATTCAGTCACAAGCGCAGTTACAAAAGGAAATCTCTAATCTAAACACCAGAGAGACAAAAAAACCGCGCCTTCGGGCGCGGTTTTTTTGTTCTGCAAATTTTTTATTGTGCTGTTACTCGCTTGACTTCCTCTTCAGTCGTCAGGCCGAGGCGAACTTTTTCCATGCCATCCTGATACATCGTCACCATCCCCTCTTCGCGGGCAACGCGCTCAAAGTCATCAATCGTCCCCCCGTCTTGTATCAATAAATTAATCTTCGGGGAAATTTTCAGAGTTTCGATCAAGGCCAGCCTTCCTTTGAAACCGGTCCCCTTGCAGTTGGGACAACTTGGCATCCTCTCGCCCCTCTTGCAGACATCACAAATTCTTCTGACCAAGCGCTGGGCAATGATCAGATTGATAGAGCCGGAAAGCAAAAACTTGCGCACCCCTAGGTCTAGAAGGCGGGGAATTGTCGAGGGAGCGCTATTGGTGTGTAAAGTGGTCAAAACGAGGTGGCCGGTCAGTGATGCTTGCAGAGCGGTTTCAGCCGTCTCCTTGTCGCGAATCTCCCCAACCATGATGATGTCGGGGTCTTGACGCAAAGCATGCTTGAGAGCATTGGAAAAATCATAGCCCTTTTCGGAATTTATCTGGCTTTGATCGATACCATCAATGCGATATTCGATCGGATCCTCAAGGGTGATGATTTTGATCTCGCTTTTGTTTAGTTTTTGCAAAATGGCATATAGCGTGGTCGTTTTTCCTGAGCCGGTCGGTCCGGTATTGAATATCGCTCCGTTTGGTTTCGAGATCGCCTCTTCGATGGCCTTAAGTGCGTCTTGACGAAAACCCAATCCCTCAAGCGATATCAGCGAGCCGGAAGGATTTAAAAGACGCATCACAATCACCTCGCCCCAAGCACCCGGCATCGAGGAAACCCTTACATCAATCATATCGTCGGCTATTTGAATGTCGAATCGTCCGTCTTGGGGCTGATCGACAACGTTGAGCTTCATCTTTGACAAATACTTTACTCGATTTCTAAGTGCTTTGTAGTTTTGAGAAGGCAAAACGATCACGTCCTGCAACATACCATCAATCCTAAAGCGCAAGCGAGCGCCTTCTTCTGTAGGATCGATGTGTATGTCGCTGGCTTGAAGATGAACGCCACCGGCAAAAATCATATCGAGTATTTGGCTGACCGGCGTATTGGCAATTCTTTCGCCAATAGCTTTTAGGTCACTCATTTCGCCGAAAGAAGAGTTTATGTATTCTTGCGATATCACGTGTCTCTCAAGGGTCTTTGGCGCCTCACGGATGAACTCAAGCTGTGAGAGGGCATACTTCATACTGGACTGTGAGCACAAATACAAATAAAATTTCATATTGGTCGCACCTGAAAGGTCTCTCAAAAACGGTATCAAGTTGGGGCTCTCGACCGTGTCGCTGGCTACCCGCACCTCGTTGTTCATGCGGTAAAAAGCGACTACGCAATGGGCCCTTGCCTGCTCCTTGGGAACAATCGAAAGAACTTCGGGTGTAAAAGGATAGCCAATCAAATTAATATAAGGAACATTAATTTTTCCGGAGCGTTCCTTTACCAATCGCTCTTCCCCTTCTCTCGAAAATATTTGTAATGCTTTGTCTAGGTCGGCCATAAAATAATTAATAACTTATAAGGCATAAGGCAAAACTTCGGTGTCCTTCGGACGATTATTTCAATCATCGCGAAGCGATACATTAAGTTATGCGTTATACATTTTTCTTTATGAGTTATTCTTATTTTACCATTTTTTAATGACAAAGGGCCGGTGCAAGGGTTAAGCCCCGCGCCGGCCCAGAATAATACTAACTCTGCACTGACCGTTACGTTACGTTCCGGCCAGCAACTGGGAGAGGCCACACAACTCGCGCATCATCAGGATGCGCTCTGCGTCAGTTGCGTTCGGATGAGCGTCTAGGCACAACTGCGCGATCGTCATGACTGTTCCCCGGTCGCAACTGACCGATACTATCAACACTGCTGCAAGGTGCTTGTTGTCGTGCAGCGCCTTTTCCGCCCAGCTACGCCCGACGGCGTCAAAGACGCGGCGCTTTTCTGGCTCAAGCGCCTCATCAGCAATCCATTCGTCCGCCATCTGGAGGAATTCCGTCAAGTCTAGACTCTTGAGGAAAGCCTCGAAGCTTCTATCCGGTTCATCGGTGTGCGCGCTCACTTGATCACCCTTGCTGGTATAGTTGCCGTCCATGCGAACGGCCTGCTACAAACTGCAGTTTCGCGATCTCCCCTCGCAGAATAGTTCGATAAGGAAACGACCAAGCTAACGACACCACCCTCCCTTCCCAAGATTTTAACGAACGCGAAGCCGTCGCACCTGCGAAGCGACGGTTAAGAAGTTATTTTAGAGAAAACGGCGAAAAAGTCAACAAAAATAAACGGCTCAATAGAATGAGCCGTTTATCAATCAGGCAGTTACCGGGACACTGAATATAATTAACAAATTCAGAATGAAGAATTAAGAATGATGAATTAAGAATTAATTAGGCAATTTTTCAATTAGTCAATTAAGCAATTTGGCAATTAGTCAATTTATCAATTACTAAATTAAGAGCCCGCAATTCAAATCAAATAAAAACATTTTTTTATTAGTAGCTAAAGCTACAGACAATGATAGAACCAGAGGGGCTTAATTGCGAGGCAGCCCCTATGGTTCTATCGACTCCTTACCCTGCACGCTTGTTTCAAGAGC
>MWBO01000047.1 GCA_002071685.1 candidate division WS2 bacterium ADurb.Bin280
AGAATAAAACAGTCGCGAATTTTGTATTTTGATAAAATTTGACAAGGCGGATTCTGACGATAGAATAAAGACATGGCGAAAGAAAAGAAAAAACCTGCCCGCAATGCTTTGCATAGCAATGCAGGCGGGGAAATGACGATCGATGATTTAGCTCAATTGATGGGCGTGGGTTTTGAGAATGTGCAAAAGCAATTTGGAGATGTACAAAAGCAAATAGAGGATTTGACTTTAATAACCGGTAAAAGTTTTAATGAAACGCAGAAACAAATAAATAATCTTTACTTCGAACAAAAAGAATTTCGATCTGAATCTAGTGAAAAATTTTCTAAACTCGAAAAAGATATGACTTGGGTCAAGGATATTCTGGAAGCTCATACTAAAATGCTCAAGGATTTGGATGAAGAAAAAGTCTTTGTCGTTCATCGAACCGACAGAATCGAGAATGATGTCGAAATTCTCAAAAAGCGACTTAAGGTAGCGTAGAATTTACATTTTTTGTGCTGTTGCAAACCTACAAATCAGGTTTGTTTTTATTTGCTATAATGGAATTGCACACCGCATCTGGACAAACGGGTTCGGATATGGTATAGTAACTCGATCTGTCGGATCGCTTTAGCGAGACCGACGGACGAGATGAATTTGACAACTGGAGGTGTCCGCTGTGACACATATCGTAAGCGAGCAGGTGGCACGGACGCCCGCACAGACGGGCACTGCTGCAAAGCCGTTTCTTCCGACAACGCGGCGAGGTTGGCTGATCGTCGCTTCGGTCGTTGCCGTTATCCTTCTGGCGTCGCTCGGCTGGCTCACCAACGGTCGGGCCGGATTGGTAGGTGTGGTGGGCAATTCAATGATGTCGGTCATGCCGCAAGGCAGCTCTGTCATCACGCTTCCGCTGCCACCGCGCGAAGGCGACTATGTCGTCGCTTTAGCGAGTGCGCCTGACGATCGGTCGGGATCGCTCCCGGGCGATTGCTCTCGATCGCTAGTCGTCAAGAAGTACCACGCTGGCCAGCTCGTCTCTACTGATGACGCGAATATGTACTCGATGTATGAGTATCGCGGACGCGTTGTTGCTTGTGTTCCGACTCAGAAGATCCTATTCTGGCGTGACAAGGGCGCGCAGAGGCCGGCACCTGGCGCCGTGTCTTATCACACTGTGTCAGAGGTTTCGGCAATCCGAACCGAAGCCGACATCAAAGAAAAGGCATTTGACGCGATCCTTCGCGGGCTCAACGGTTACAAGTCTGAAGAAATCGTACTGGGTCGTGCCAACCCCATGGTTGTCGCTGTCGTAGTTGACAAGATGACGGTTGACACAGGGATGTGGGTAGTAAAGTTCAACCCGGCACTTCATCTGGTTTCTGAGAACAGCGTTGGGTTACGGGTGTATCGGTCTGAAAAACCCGTGACGCTGGATTCGAAGATACAAGGCAGTCCACCACAGCACGACCTCAAGGTCAAGGCTGTGCTACCTTAAGCCTCTCCTCCCCTGTCTTTCTCAGGGCCCCTGTTTATAGCATTAAGTTGCGAAAGGCAGGGGCTTTCTTTATAATAAAAGTGTAAATGTAGATATTTCTTTATTAGGTAAAAATGATTTCAAAAAAGCTAGTTTTTGGTCTAGTTTTGTTTGTTGCGATAGGTCTAGCTATCGGTACTTATTCGGTTAGAACGAACCATAATAAAACTAACAGTCAAACTAGCAAGAAAGTTGAGGCCTCGACGAATCAAGCAGTTATAACATCTCAACCGGATTGGGATGTAGGAACCAAAGATAATATTGATAGTAGCTCTTCTCCTGGAAGTATTGTAATAAATAATTCTGGTAGTAACACTCTCAGTCTCTCCGGCAAGACAACGGTCGCAAGTGTCGATATTAGCAATAAAGATTTGCCTATTGATAATAACAATGACACATATTGGCGAGTTCAGCCGTTACGGTCTGACGCCACTGACTATTGGAAAATTGATTTAGGACAGAATTATAACCTTAAGAAAATCAGTGTTTTTACATCTTGTGCGGCGATCTATAATGGTGAATTTTATTACAGCACTGACGAAACGAATTGGACACTTTTGGGCTTTCATCTAGGATGTTCCGATACACCCGCAATTACCGAGGGCATAATTGATGTAAATGCAAGATTTATCCGTTATGTACCGTTTGCACCAGTACCAGATTGTCCCGGCGCGCCATCATGTGGTTTTGTTAATTTTAATGAGCTTAGTTTATATATCCCCGCCACCGCCACCCACACCACTGGCTCAACCCAACTAAACGGCGGGAGTGATTTTTTCGAATGGCAAACATTTACGCCGACATATACCAAGCCAGCTAATACCAATGTTCAATTTCGTTTTCGATCTTCAACCAATAGTACGGATTGGACAATCTGGACAGATTATCAAACTCCGTCGAGCGGATCACCTCTTGATATCACATCGTTAGTTACCAGCCGAACCGGTCCGACCGACAGCCCGACCTTTTATAAATATCTCCAAGTTGAAACAAAACTCACCTCAACCGATGGCACTTCAAACCCCACGCTTTCCGAATACTCAATCGGCTACCACACCAACCGTCCTCCAGATAAACCCGTAGCTGGAACAGTAATTATTGGCAACTAATTTTCTAAATTTTTTTCCTTCCATATCTGTTATTTTTTTGGTACTATCAAAATACAAAATTCGCGACTGTTTTATTCC
>MWBO01000048.1 GCA_002071685.1 candidate division WS2 bacterium ADurb.Bin280
TCAAACACATAATGTTGCTGATGAACAGATAGACATTAATGTTATTTCCCCGCATTTTAAAGGCTCAGACCGTTTTTCTTGGGTTTCGAGAAATACCCGCGCGACGCCGATTAATGAATTCTGGAAGCCTCTCAATGCTTATTGCGATGAAATAGGAATTATCTTTTTTTCTACCCCCATGTCGCGAGGTGCGGCTAAAAAATTGAACGAGCTGGGGGTTGAACTTTGGAAAGTTGGATCAGGCGATTTACTTGATTTTGTGATGCTTGATTTTATGGCTTCAACCGGAAAGCCAATTATTATCTCATCCGGCATGTCGACGGATGAAGAGGTCGATAAAGCAGTTGAATTTCTGAAAAAAAGAAATGCAGATTTTGCCCTGCTCCATTGCGTCTCAAAATATCCCTGCCCTCCGGAAGAGTTGAGACTTGGGACGATTGAATATTTTAAGAAAAAATATGATGTACCGATAGGATTTTCCGATCATTCAGTTGGCGAAAATGTGATTGACAGCGCTTTAGCGGCCATCGAAGAGGGAGCGCAAATTATTGAAAAGCACTTCTCTTTCTCAAGAGACCTATGGGGGTCCGACCACAAAGCTTCGGTTACGCCAGAAGAAAAAAAGAGATTGATTGATGCGATTCGAGAATTTGAAAAAGATGCCGATAAAGCTCTTGCCAAAATTAACAAAGCATTTAGAAGAATTGAAAAAACGGACAAAATTCTCCAAGAAGGCGAAGCCGTATTTAGGCCATATTTTAGAAAAGCCCTTGTTGCCGCAAGAAACATTAAAGCAGGCGAAACGATAAAGCCCGAGGATGTTTACGCAATGCGTCCTCAGGCCCATATTGACGGTCACCCGTCAGAAGATTTCGAAAAAGTTATTGGAAAAAAAGCCAAAAAAAATCTCAAAAAATTGTCTGGTATAAAATTAAAAGATCTGTCTTGAGAATTTGTGAGATGCGGGTGGTGAGCTTTGTGCGAAGTTTTTTATGCAATATTACATCCTACGCTTGTCTTGAATCGCGCCTTCTTTGCAAGAGTCAATGAGTGCTAGCCTTTAGTTCGGTAAATTATCTTTACTGGTTGATTTTATAGGGGAAAGTTGTACTATGAATACATCTCTTGATAATGTTTTTAGTTAAATATTTTAAGTTTGAAAAAAGATATTAAAAAAATACTCATAGTACTTGTCAATCGCGCTAATTATGCGCGAAGTAAATTTGTAATGGATGCAATTCAAAATACAAGAGGCCTGGAACTGCAAGTAGTTGTGTCCTCTGGCATGCTTTTGGAGAGATTTGGCCAGGCAGCCAGCGTTGTTAAAGAGGATGGGTTCAAGATAAGCGAAGAGGTATATACGAGCATTGAAGGGGAAAATCCACTAACCATGACGCAGTCGGTTGCAGTTGGTCTCATGCAGTTAGCTCCGGTCATTAATCGTCTTAATCCCGATGTTGTGATAACGATCGGAGACCGTTATGAGACAATTGCAACCGCTATTGCCGGAGCTTATATGAACAAAATCGTAGCTCATGTTCAAGGCGGAGAATTAACTGGCACCATCGACGAATCTGTTCGCCACGCGATCACCAAACTTTCGCACCTGCATTTCACTGCGACCCAAAAAAGCAGAGAAAGAGTAATCAGAATGGGTGAAAACCCAAAATATGTTTTTAATACCGGTTGTCCGTCTATAGATTTAGTTAGAAATTCAGATCTATCGCGATCTCGTCTTGTCAAAACAAAGCTGGGAGGATTGGGCCAAGTTGACTTAGCCAAGGAGTATGTGGTAGTAATGCAACATCCTGTGACAACCGAATTTGGCAGTGGCTTTGATCAAATGCGAGAAACTCTTGAGGCGATAAAAAGTTTAAAGATGCAGACATTGATGTTGTGGCCGAATCCCGATGCCGGCTCGGACGAGATCTCAAAAGCGATTCGGCTCTTTCGAGAAGATCGCCCTGATTTTCCTGTCCAGTTTTTCAAAAATATTGAACCGGAGGACTTTGCGGCTATTTTAAACAATGCTTCCTGTCTGATTGGTAATTCATCGAGTTTTATCAGAGAAGGCTCTTTTCTCGGCACTCCGGCTGTTGAGATCGGTTCTCGACAAACCAATCGCGAGCACGCGGCTAATGTTATCTATGCTAGCTATTTGGCGCAGGACATACTCAAGAAAGTCAAGGCGCAGATAAAGCACGGCCGATATAAATCAAGCAATATTTATGGAGACGGCAGGGCGGGGGAGAAGATAGCCGAGTATATTGCGGGAACAAACCCGCCTGTGCAAAAAACTTTTTACGAGGCATAATGCAGGGATTATTTGGCTATAAATTTAGTGATTCCGTGAAAGATGGTTCGCTGGAGACCATGATCGAGGCGATGAAAAATCCTAATATTTCCAGCAAAATTATTACTTACGAAGATAGAGAAATTGGGTTTGGTCTTGCCCATCTTGGGCATTATAATCATGAGGTTATAGCAGAAGATGAAGGAGCGGTCATTATCTTGGATGGTTGGTTTTATAAATTTAAAGGTGAGAAAATCGCTGATTATCAAAAGCTTCCCACCACTCTTCTGGCTGAATATAGACGCTCTGGAATTAATTTTGTTCAGTACTTGAATGGTGAATTTAATCTTTTGGTTTACGATAAACACTCTTCTTCTCTGCATCTTGCCAATGATCGTTTTGGCCTGAGGCAATTGTTTTATTGCAAAAGAGGAAGGAGCTTTTGTTTCGCTCCCGAAGGAAAAGCGATTCTGGCGGTTCTGAAAGAGAAGCCGAGTTTGAATACGGAAGTTGCCCTCAATTATCTCACACTTGGTCGCGCCGTCTTGAGCGATGATATTCTTTTTGAAGGAATCAAGATTATGGAACCGGCGACAATTATATCCATCGAGGGTCAGAAGTTACACAAGCATAAGTATTGGGATTTTTCATATGATCCTGTAAAAAAAGTTGATGATGAATTTATCGATGAAATGGTTGGGGCGTTTTTAGAAGCAGCTAGATTGAGAGTTGTTCGTGGCAAAAGATATGCTGTAACATTAAGCGGTGGCCTTGACTCAAGAGTGGTGGCTAAAATCATGGCAGATGCCACTGATAAGATGGTCACTGCCTATACATTTGGTATCAGAGAGAGCAATGAAGTAATTATTGCAAAGCAAGTGGCGGATAAACTTGGTATAAAATGGGTTTTTATTCCTCTTGATCCACCAGATTTTATAGAAAATTCGAAAATTGGGGTTCAAATGACAGAGGGATTGGATTTTTTTGTTCAGAGCTATGGATTCAAAGTATATCAGGAAATGGCAAGAAAAACTGATATTGCCACAACTGGCCTGGCGTTGGATGTATTTTTAGGAGGGAGCTATCTTCACGATGACTTACTAAGGAAACCAGGAGCGAAGGTAGCTAAAAGAGTGTTGCACGATAAGTTTTGTTATTTCGACGATGAGACGGTAAAAAGTATGTTTTTAGATAAAACCGCTCTAGAAAAGAAAAAAAATATTTTCAAGCGCGCCACCGAAGGATATCGCTTTGTCAATTGGGCTGACTTTGTTGATTATATTACTTTTAGGTTCAGAATTAACAGGGTTATTTTTCTCCGCCAAGCATGGCAGAGGCAGTTTGTTGAGGATGTTACACCGACCTTTGATTATGATTTTTTTGACATTCTCTTAAAAATCCCTTCCGAAGAGCGCTTTAACCATAAGATTTATAAAAAATTTATGAATAAGCTTTGTCCTGAACTTATGGACATCCCATACCAAAGAACGTTATTACCTGTTTCAGCTCCTCTGGATGAGTGGGCGAGGGCGGCGGCAAGGGAAAGGCAAAAAGAGGAAGAGTGTGACCAAATCTGGAAACAGACCAGTGGCAAAGTCCACAAGCAATATCTGCGTTACTCTACTAATTATGGAGATTGGTTGAGGATGGATCAGGGCTGGATATCCTTTGCTGAAGAGCTACTTTTTTCGAAGAGAGCACTACTCTATAAATACGGCATAAGCAGAAAATTTATCAAGCAAATGTGGCGGGAAAATTTAAGAGGAGAC
>MWBO01000049.1 GCA_002071685.1 candidate division WS2 bacterium ADurb.Bin280
GGTCCCGCCAAAAGATTCAGATTTGGCGCCTGCTTCATCAGCAATGCCGGAGGCAACACCGTCTGCTCAGGAAACCCCTCGAGATAATGCAAGTACTGCACCGGAGGAGGAGGCGGCCGCGGCTGTTCCCGACACTGACAAGTTTTTGGAAAGCATTCTAAACTCAACGGAAAGCAGTGATAGTGATGATGCCGTGCAGACCACATCTTCTCAAGAGCCGGCTGACTCTCCTGTGCCAGCTCCGCCGTCGATACCTCAAACTCCGTCTCCATCACCAACTATCCCATCTGCTGAAAATTCCACCGTGGTGCCTCTATCTGGTGACAGTCAAGATGTTTTATCTACTGAAAGTGATCAACTTGCCAAATCCGATTCGAATTTAAATTCGACCTTTAGTGCAACTGATACTTCAACGAACGAACCAGCCGAATCAACTCCGACTGATAACGGTCCTGAATCGGTCCAAAAAGATGATTTTCTAAAAACCTTCACATCCGAACAAAATACTGTGCCGATAAATCAATCTCAAGAAACGATGCAAGATCAGGCGCCTTCCACTTTTTCAAATCCTACAGAGACAAGCTTTCAAACTATGGATGGTGTCGCAAATGATATCAGGCAGGGAGAAGAACCGCCTAAATCGGTCGTAGATTCGCCACCGGCAATGATGCCTCCCAAACAACCGAGCAAAAAATCATCTCGAGGATTGTTGGTCGCTGTCGTTTTAATTTTGGCTGCTGTCGCTGCTTATCTTCTGTATACATCGTTTTTTGCTGCCCAAGATTCTTATCAATCATCTGATACGCAGGATGATCTCGTTTCCGATGAGGCGGAAGAATCATATCTGACACAGACAAATGATGAGGTTAGAAAGAGCGACTTGGCAAAAATTTATCAAGCTCTCAAGAATTACTATAGCGCTACTGGCAAGTATCCCTTTGCGGAAAGTCGTGTTTCCTTGAACAATTCAGATAATGTTCTGGAGAAAGAGCTGGTTTCTGCCGGTTATCTAACCATACTCCCCGCCGATCCCGATGCTCAAAAGTATTATGCATATAAGTCCGATGGCACCACTTTTTCCTTGACAGCGGTTCTTGATGAAGAAAGTGATCCCGAAGCAACAATCATTGACTCTCTGGCCATTTATGAGATAACTCAAGAGACAGTATCTGTAAACTCCAGTAATGCAGACGAGGGCATCTATTTGCCCGAGGAAGAAGATTATTCATCAAACCCCTTCTATCCTTCTGGCTCGTCGCAGAGTGATATTGAATAAAAATTAAAAAGGAGAAGAATGGTGATTTTTTACATAGTTATAGCTGTTGTAGTTTTGGCTTTGTTTTACGTAGTAGCCACTTACAACGGCTTGATAACACTTAAAACCAGAACAGAAGAGTCGTGGAGTGACATCGACGTCCAGCTCAAGAGAAGATACGATTTGATTCCAAATCTTGTTAATACTGTCAAATCGTATGCAAAACACGAAAAAGAGCTTTTTGAAAAAGTGACGCAAGCCCGTGCGGCGGCAATAGATGCCAAAGGCGCTAAACAGCAGGGTGAGGCGGAAACTGAACTTTCGAAAACGCTAAAATCAATCTTTGCCGTTGCCGAAAACTATCCGGATTTGAAAGCAAGCCAGAATTTCTTGTCGCTCCAAGGAGAGTTGAGTGATACGGAAAATAAGATAGAAGCAGCTCGACGCTTTTACAATGCAAATGTTCGGGACTTAAACATCAAAATAAAGACATTTCCCAGCAACATAATCGCTAATAGCTTCAAATTCGAACCCAAGGATCTTTTTGAGATCGAAGAGTCGCAAAAAGAAGCAGTTAAAGAACCGCCAAAAGTGGAAGTGTGAGATGAATAGTGTAAAAAAAGTATTTGCCATCATAGTTTTGCTAGCCTTTTTGGGCGGAGGGTCTTACGCTGTTTATTTAGCTATTAATGGAACGCGTGAAAATGATATTGAGCCGGTAGCCAACGTCAGTGACGAAGGAGTGGAGTTGCTCTTTGGTGATCTAGGGACTGATTTGAAATATCTGACAAGCCCCTCGACTGTAGATTACGGAGTGGTCAAGTATCCTTCTGCCGTTGTTTCATCGCAAAAAGAACTTTCCTTTGAAGGGGAGGTGAATGGGTCGCAACTGACTGTTGGAACATTTACAACCGAGGATACGGTCGACAAAGTAATGGATTTTTACATCGGTAAATTTGGAAAAGATTATAAGAGCGGAAGCATCAACGGACAGGCCGGCTCAACTGACTATAAATATGTTACCTCAGAAGATGAAGATGCTCCGGTCGTCATTATTTACAGATCGGTAGACAGGACAGTGATTCATCTTGCAAAGCCGGGGCTTTCGAGCTAGGTACTGTTAAAAACAGGTAGAAGTGCTATATTTTTCTTGTGTATAAAAGTATTTCATCAAACGTTTCTCTCACTTGGCTTCTGATGCTGGGTTTTTTCGTTTTTTTCATTATCTTCGGATACGCTCTTTCGATTTGGTTAAATGATCCGTCAATATTACTGATCGCGGTTATTGTCTCGGTTGTTCAGGCGTTTGTATCCTATTTTTATTCCGACAAAATTACTCTAATGACAGTGCGAGCTAGGGAGGCCAAAAGAGAAGAGTATTTGGAATTGCATCGCTTAGCTGAAAATCTTTCTATCGCAGCCGGTTTGCCCAAGCCAAAGATTTACGTGATCAATGATGCCTCGCCGAACGCTTTTGCTACCGGTCGCGATCCTAAAAATGCTTGCCTCGTAGTAAGTCGCGGATTGCTCGATAAATTAAACAAAGTGGAGCTTGAAGGCGTGGTGTCGCATGAGCTTGCTCATATCGGAAATTACGACATTAGACTGATGACTATCGTTGTTGTGCTGGTGGGGGCGATCGCCCTTGCTTCCGATTGGTCGCTGCGCATGAGGTTTTGGGGAAGTGACGATGACAATAATTCCTCTGGAATTTGGATTTTGCTTGGAATTGCTCTGGCGATCCTCGCCCCATTGTCTGCCACTCTTGTTCAATTAGCGATTTCAAGGCGAAGAGAATATTTAGCTGATGCAACAGGTGCATTGATCACAAGGTATCCGGAGGGTTTGGCCAGTGCTCTTGAAAAAATATCCGCTGATAAGTCTGCGACTCATTTGCAAAACAGGGCTGTTTCCCATCTCTTTATTGCCGATCCATACAAGGCCGATAGAACCAAACAAGTGCAACAATCTTGGTTGCAAACAGTTTTTTCGACCCATCCCCCCGTTGCTGTCAGAGTTGCGCGTTTGAGGGCGATGATAAATAATGGCTGAATAATTAATCAATTAATAAATTAGTCAATTAAACAATAATGATAAACAAAACTTGTATACAATGCTCCGCAAACTTTACCGTCACCGATGCGGATTTAGAATTCTACAAAAAGATCTCGCCAACATTTGACGGTAAAACTTTTGAGATACCAGCGCCAACGCTGTGTCCGGATTGCAGGAGGCAAAAAAGAATTGCTTGGAGAAACGTCGGAAAATTTTACAAGCGCAAGAGTGATTTATCTGGCAGGGAAATGATTTCCTGTTTTGCCTCTAACTCTAAATTCAGGGTTTGGCATCTTGATGAATGGATGGGTGGCGAAATGGACCCCTATCAATATGGTAAGGATTTTGATTTCTCGAGATCTTTTTTCGAACAGCTTTTCGAGCTGGAAAAAGAGGTCCCCCTGCCACACATGAATGTTGCCAGAAATGAAAACAGTGAATATATCAATAATTCCTCTGATTGCAAAGACAGCTATCTAATAGAAAATTCAACTGAATCTGAGAATTCTTTGTATTCTCTGGGATTGTTTTATTCTAGAGACTGCGTTGATTGTCTCAAAGCCTTTGAAAGTGAAAATTGTTATGAGTGTATAAATATTGAAAATTGCTACGGATGTTATTTTTGTAAGGATAGTGTAAATTGCTCGGAATCATTACTCTTAGAAGATTGTAACGGTTGTAAAAATTGTTATGGATGTGCCAATGTTTCAAACAAGCAGTACTGGGTTTTCAACGCAGAAAAAACTAGGGAAGAATTTGAAAAAATGAAACAGGAATTGTTGAGTGCGGATATTAAAAAAAGGGTTGATTTGATAGCTCAAGCCAAGTCTCATTTGTCCAAACTACCCAAAAAATTTGCACACGAATTATCGAACGAAAATTCAAGAGGAGACTACATTTATCATTCAAAAAACAGCCAGGGGTTTTTCTTGGATAATTGTGAAGATACTAGGGATGCAACCAATCTAAGTTATTGTAAGGATTTTATTAATGTCGATTATTGGGGTGATCACTCCGAAATCTCTTACGAATCAGCCGAAGTTGGCACAAAAGCTAATAATGTTTTATTTTCTCGCAAATGTTATGGCAATGTAGCAAATATTTTCTATTCATTGGACTGCTGCTTCGGATCTCATGATCTATTTGGCTGTTGCGGATTGAAGCATGGTGAATATTCAATTTTTAATAAAAAATACCCGAAATCAAAATACGAGAAGCTTGTGTCTGAGATAATCGAACACATGAAGAAGACTGGCGAGTGGGGCGAATTTTTTCCATTATACATGAGTCAATTTGCCTATAATGAAACTTCGGCAATGGACCATTTTCCTTTGACCAAAGAAGAAGCTGTGAATTTAGGATCTTATTGGCAAGATCACTCTTATGATCAAAACTATGATGGCACAAACTACGAACCTCTTGATATTTCAGAATATAAATCACAAGAAAAAGCAGACGAATTATTAAAATCAGTTTTGATTTGCGCAAAATCTGGCAGACCATACAAAATTCAACCGCAGGAGCTGGCGTATTATTTAAAAAATAATTTACAAATCCCCAGATATCATCCTGACGAGCGATATAGAAAACGTTTTGAGCAGGTTAATCCGCAAAAAACATGGCACCGTAAATGCATGAAAGAGGGATGTCAAAATGAATTTGAAACCACCTACGCACCAGACAGACCAGAGAAAGTATATTGTGAAAGTTGTTACCAGAAATCTGTATTATAAAAGCAACTTTCATGGTGAGGAAAATCGAATCCATGAAAGTTGTTATCAAAAAGCAATAATGTAATAATTTATCAATTAGGCAATTGAACAATAATGATAAATAAAACTTGCAAACAATGCTCCGCAAACTTCACCATCACCGATGCGGTTTTTGGGTGGAACAAAAACCTAAAAAGCAGAGAGGAAGTTTTTTATGATTAAAAAAACGTGCAGGCAGTGTAACACTGAGTTCATAATAGAGGATGCGGATTTAGAATTCTACAAAAAGATCTCACCAACATTTGATGGCAAAACTTTTGAGATACCAGCGCCGAGTTTGTGTCCGCGGTGCCTAAACATAAAAAGATTTGCGATGCGTAATATTGTAAATCTTTACAAGAGAAAGTGTGATCTTTGCGGCAAAGATTCGGTGTCAATGTACTCACCTGATAAAAAAGATATCAAAGTTTTTTGCCATGATTGCTGGTGGTCGGATAAATGGAGCCATGCTGATTATGCTCAAGATTATGACGCGAATAAAAGTTTTTTTGAACAGATTGCAGAGTTGAAAAAAAAGGTTCCCCAGCCTGCCCTTATGCATTCCGGTGATGAGAATAGTGATTATATAAATCTGGCCAATGATAATAAAAACTGTTATTTGGTTTTCCTCTCTGGCAGGAATGAAAATGTCTATTATGGTTATTGGGCTGAAGATAGCAAGGATTGCGTTGATATAAACATGGTCGCATTTAGTGAGTTTTGTTACGAAAGTTCGAACCTTGATAAGTGTTACAACTTAAATTGGTCGGTCAATTGTAATTCATGCAGAGATTGCTACTTTGTAGAAAACTGTACCGACTGCAGCGATTGTATTTTGTGCAGTGGGCTCAATCACAAAAGTTATTGTTACAAAAACAATCAATTGACTAAGGAAGAATTTGAAAAAATAAAGGATGATTTTTTTGATTCGTTAGAGACCGATCTTGAAGGATTAAGAAATGAATTTAGGCAAATAATCATCTCGACGCCTAAGAGATTTGCCCAAATTTTGAGATCGGAAAACTGCTTTGGCGATTACATATTTGATTCAAAGAATTGTTTCGATTGTTTTAGAGTCGAGCGATCGGAGGACTGTAGGAATTGTTATGAAATAAATTACGGCAAGGACATGCGCAATGTAAGCGGCTTTGGCCTCCACAGTGAGCTAATATATGAATCACAGAATATTGGTATTTCTTCCAATAATTGTGCTTTCATAAGTTTCGCCTATCAACTAGTGGATTCACTTTATTGTGAGCACTGTTATTATTCCGCAGATCTCTTCGGTTGTGTAGGTGCCAAAAACCATGCGCGATATTGTGTCTTGAACAAGCAGTATTCAAAAGAAGAATATGAAAAGAAGGTCGCTGAAATTATAGAAGGTATGAGGATGATCCCGCTTAGCCAAGGATCCGCGGGGCAAGAGTGGGGAGAGTTTTTTCCAGCAAATTTTTCTTCTTTTGGTTATAATGAATCGATTGCAAGTACTCATTATTTGTTGTCACGCGAGGAGGCAATAAAAAGTGGCTATAACTGGCAGGATGCCGATTATGACATTGAAACGAACGGCTCACCCTATGAGCCGTTGCCCATAAAGTCATACGAGCATAATGAAGAGGCGCGAAAAGATTTGCTTTCTAGCTTTTTAATATGCGAAGTTTCTGGAAGGCCATTCAAGATACTTCCTCAAGAGCTTTTATTTCATATAAAACAAAATCTTCCGCTGCCCAGAAGACATTATTTGGTGAGGATGAAGGATAGATTGAATATGATAAACAAAGACAATCTCTACCATCGCCAATGCATGTGCGAAGAGCAGGGCCACGGTCACGAAGGAAGATGTCAAAATGAATTTGAAACCACCTACGCACCGGATAGACCGGAGAAAGTATATTGTGAAAGTTGCTACCAGAAATCTGTATTATAAAAGCAACTTTCATGGTGAGGAAAATCGAATCCATGAAAAATGTTATCAAGAATCTATAATATAAAAAACATTTTTCAACCCGAAATTGTCGAAGGGTAAAAGTCGTTTTCAAAAGGCTGTAATATAAAGTAATATAGAAACTAAATAAAGGTTAACAAATGGAAAACATTAAGGTCGCAATTGTGAATTCACTAGGCGTTTCGGTTTATGTGGCGATTGTGGCGATGGTTATGAATAATGCCGAAAGCTTGTTTGGCATGGAGGATTCGATTATTTCGGTAGTCGGGTTTTTGATGCTCTTTGTTCTGTCGGCTGGAGTCGTCGGATCGTTAGTTATCGGTAAACCGATTTTTCTTTATCTTGATGGCAAGAAAAAAGAAGCGATCAATTTGCTATTTGGGACTCTTGGATGCTTGGCGGTTTTGACAGTGTTGCTGCTAGTGTATTTAGCGATAAAATAACTCACAAAACGAGTCGAGGCTACCTATACAAAATCTTTTATTTGTCAGGGGTTTTTGGCACAATATGGCTATGGATAAAGAAGAAGCAAGAAGAAGAATAGAAAAGTTACGTAAGGAAATCGATGAAAATCGATATTTCTATCACGTTCTTGATAATCCAAGGGTATCGGACGCAGTTGATGACTCGCTCAAACATGAGCTGGTAAATCTTGAGCAAGAGCATCCTGATCTAATTACTCCGGACTCGCCGTCTCAAAGAGTTGGCGGTCAACCATTGGATAAATTTGAAAAGGTAAATCATAAAAGTCCAATGCTTTCTTTGAATGATGCTTTTTCAAAAGAAGAACTTGAGAAGTGGCAAGAGCGACTTGCCAAAATTGTTGGTGAAAAAAATATACAAGAGAGCGAATATTATTGTGAGTTAAAAATGGATGGGCTTGCGGTCGCTTTAATTTATAAAAATGGAATTTTGGAAAAGGGGGCAACTCGCGGTGATGGCAAGACGGGCGAGGATGTGACAAATAATCTGAAGACCATAAGCTCTATTCCGCTGAAACTCAGAGAGGTCAAAGATTTTGATTTGCCAAGCGAAATAGAAATAAGAGGAGAAGTCTATCTTCCTCTTAAGGATTTTGAAAAACTCAATCAGCAACAGCAAGAAACGGGTCAGCAAGTATATGCAAATCCAAGAAATATTGCTGCCGGTTCGATACGTCAGCTTGATCCAAAAATTGCGGCCTCTAGGAATTTGCAATTTATGATGTACTCAATCGCTACCGATCTAAATCTTTCCAAACATTCTCAGGAACATGATCTTGCTAAAAAACTTGGATTCAAAACGAATTCAAATAACAAAATTTGTAAAAATTTAGACGAGGTTGAAGAATATATAAAGAATATTGAAAAGACAAGGGAGAGTCTTCCCTACCAAACTGATGGAATCGTGGTAGGAATAAATAATAAGAAAATTTCTGAAAGACTTGGTGTTGTCGGGAAGGCTCCTCGGGGTCAAATCGCTTATAAATTCCCAGCTCAAGAAGCAACTACCCTAGTAAAAAACATCATTGTGCAGGTTGGGAGAACTGGTAAGCTTACGCCGGTGGCAATTCTCGAACCAATTTTTGTAGATGGTTCGAGAATCTCTCGAGCTACTTTGCACAATGATGAGGAAATAAATAGAAAAGACATTAGGATAGGGGATACTGTAATTATCAGGAAAGCCGGCGATGTAATCCCTGAGGTCAAAGAAGTTATTGAGCGCCTGAGAAATGGCGATGAAAAAAAATTTGAAATGCCAAAAAAATGCCCAGTTTGTGGTGGTAGTGTGACAAAAAAAGAGGGGCAGGTGGATTGGTATTGTGAGGACCCAAATTGCTCTACGATAATCAAAAGAAAAATAAGACACTTTGTCTCTAAGGGTGCGTTTGAGGTAGATGGCCTAGGTGTTAAAGTCGTTGATAAATTATTTGATGAAGGAATCATTAAAGACCAGGCGGATATTTTTAAAATATCAAAAGATGACTTAACTGTGTTGGAGGGCTTTGCCGAGAAGAAAGCGTCCAACATTATAGAGTCGATTAAAAAAAGTAAAAAAATTTCTCTTGAGAACTTTATTTATGCACTCGGTATAAGGCATGTTGGTAGGCAGATGGCAAATGATTTCGCCAAACAGTATGGTTCGCTTGATCGATTTATTGAGATTGGAGAACAACAGATTGATCAAATGTACGGTGTGGGAGAGGAAATTAGGGAGAGCGTGGAAGGCTATTTAGGCAATCCCCAAAATATCTCACTTATTAAAAGAATGCTTCAATCCGGTGTTGAAGTCGAGGATCACCAGTCCCCTGTCGAAAAAAATAGTCTAGGCGGTAAGTCGTTTGTGATTTCTGGTAAACTTCAAGAAATGACCCGTGATCAGGCTCACAAAAGAATCATTCAAAATGGTGGAGTGGTTTTAAACTCAGTTTCTTCAAAGACTAATTATTTGGTTTTGGGTGAGGAGCCGGGGGAAAAGAAGGTAAAAGAAGCTGAAAAATACGGTGTTAACACAATTAACGAGCGTGAATTTATATCGATGATTGGATCGTAGGCGCCTCTTTATAATATTCTTGAATATTTTTCTCCTAGTGGTAAGATTATTTAAGGATTTTCCTATGTTATCAAAAGAAGAAATTTCACATATTGCTTCACTTGCTAAAATCGAGCTGACAAACGACGAGGCTTTGCTTTTTGGCGAGCAACTTTCAAATATTTTAAATTTATTTAAAGAGATCGATGATATAAAACTCGACAATATAGAAGAAACTTCTCAAATAACCGGTATTTCAAATGTAGTATTTGCCGACGAAGTTAAGTCGGAAGATGGGCGAATTCCATCTGGACCAAAAGACAATTTGCAAAACACACCTAAAATAGAAGATACGAAAATATTAACTCCCAAGGTAATAGAAAGATGAAACCGCTTTATCAATTAACTATCAAGGAAGCTTCGGACTTGCTCGAAGAAAAAAAGATTTCTTCCCTGGATCTAGTGGAATCGGTTTTCAAAAGAATTGATCAGGTAGATGAAAAAGTAAAGGCCTATTTATTGCTTAATAGAGACGGTGCTATAAAGAGCGCCAAATTATCAGACGAAAGAATTAGCAGAGGGAAGAGGATTGGAAGGCTGGACGGAATCCCAATAAGTGTCAAAGATCTTTTGTGTACAAAGGGAATTGAAACGACCGCCGCATCCAATATTCTCAAAGGTTTTATCCCTTCTTATAATGCTACCGTTGTGGAAAAGCTCGAGAGAGCGGGAGCGATCATTGTAGGTAAGACCAATCTGGATGCCTTTGCGCATGGATCAAGCACCGAAAACTCCGACTTCCAAGTGACCAAGAACCCTTGGGATCTAAATAGGATTCCGGGGGGATCATCGGGTGGTTCAGCTGCGGCGGTTGCGGCAGATATGTGCCTAGCTTCCATTGGAACGGACACGGGGGGATCGATCAGACAGCCGGCCTCTCTTTGTTCTGTCGTCGGTTTTAAGCCAAGTTACGGTCGTGTATCAAGATACGGAGTGATTGCGATGGCTTCGAGTCTTGATGTGGTGGGGCCTCTTGCTAAGACAGCCGAAGACGCATCCATAATGATGGACGCAATATCGGGACCGGATGATCTTGACCCTACTACTATCAAAGAAAACGAAAACTTTACAAATTTGAAACCGATTTCTCTTAAGGGTCTGAAATTTGCCTTGCCCCGCGAATTTTTTGCAAAAGGTATAGACGAAGATGTAAAGAGTGTCATTATGAAGGCAGTAGATGATATAAAGGGTAGCGGTGGAGAAATTGTTGAAATCTCCCTTCCTTCTGTCAAGTATGCCCTTTCTGTTTACTATATAATTCAGCCGGCTGAAGTTAGTTCAAATCTGCAAAGATATGACGGAGTGAGATACGGCCACTCGGCTTACAGGGATCGCAATGACTTAAAACTTGAAGAGCTGTATACGAATTCACGAGGGCAAGGCTTTGGCAAAGAGGCAAAGCGCAGGATCATGCTCGGCACTTATGTTCTTTCGGCCGGATATTACGATGCGTATTACAAAAAAGCCCTCAAAATAAGGACGTTGGTGAAAAATGATTTTGATAAAGCTTTTGACAAAAGCGCCGGAGGTGCAGATTTTGTCATCACTCCCGTTTCTCCCACCCCAGCCTTCAAAGTCGGCGAAAAGTCAAATGATCCTATTCAAATGTATCTAAGTGACATTTACACCGTACCAATCAACCCCGCCGGCGTACCGGCAATTTCTCTTCCTGCCGGTTTTGTTGAAAGGGTTACAAGTAAATTACCGGTCGGAATGCAAGTAATCGGATCCTTTAAAGACGACAAGCGACTGCTTGAAGCATCAATTGCTTTGCAAGATTTGTTAAAAATAGATGAAAAGCCAAATTTATAATGAAAAAAAATAATAACACAAATCCACTTGACGGTGTCTTTAGCGCTTTAGAGGGGCTGATAGCATCTTTTTTTGATAAATTGATGCCAAGGGGCTCTTTTGCAGTTTTGCCCCCAGGAGAAATTACAAAAAGATTCCAGGAGATAGAAAAAATGGAATCAAAGCTTGCAATTATTGAAGCGGACAAATTAGTCGACACTGTTTTGAAAAAGGCCGGTTCGAAGGGAGAAAGTTTGGGCGAAAGATTGCGAGGCGTACAGAAACTTGTTTCAAGAGACGTGTATTCAAATATGTGGGAGGCACACAAAGTTAGAAATCAAATTGTCCATGACCACGATTTTGATATAAGATCCGTGGATCACAATTTAGTGATATATAGAATGAAAAAGTTTTTAATTGAGCTTGGAGCCTTCAAAAATGAACAGTGATCTGAAAACGACTATAGGGCTGGAAATACATATTCAGCTAAAGACAAACAGAAAAATGTTTTGTTTTTGCTCTAATAAGGGAGAAGATGAATCGCCCAATACGTTTGTTTGTCCGATTTGTCTTGCAATGCCCGGAACTTTGCCGGTGCCAAATATTGACGCAATAGAAAAAATTATCAAGCTCGGTTTATCATTAAATTGCCAAATCCCTGAAAAATCAAAATTTGATCGAAAACATTATTTTTACCCTGATTTGCCAAAGGGTTATCAAATCAGCCAATACGACATGCCTTTTTGCAAAGGCGGATATTTAGAGGTTGATGGCAAAAAAATACGTCTTAATAGGATACATCTGGAAGAGGACGCCGGTAAGTTAATTCACGATGGTGAAAGAAGTATTGTAGATTTGAACCGTGCCGGAACTCCCCTGGCCGAAATGGTCAGTGAACCAGATATCGACTCTCCTTCGCAAGCAAAACATTTTATGCAAAGCATTCAGAAACTGGTTCGGGCTTTGGATGTTTCGCTGGCAAATATGGAGCAGGGTCACATGCGTTGTGACGCTAATATTTCCGTCACGAATGGGACTAAGAGATCGCCAATTGTTGAAATCAAGAATCTCAATTCGTTTAGATTTGTGGAAAAAGCTCTCACCATCGAACAATCTCGTCTTCAGGACGAATTTGATTCTTATTCTGGAAAAGAAGGTAAAGTGACGAGGGGCTTTGATTCAAAGTCTGGCGTGACATACCAACTTCGCTCTAAAGAAGAAGCAAAAGACTACCGCTACTTCCCGGAGCCGGATATTCCGCCTTTTGATCTAACTGATAAAAGTTTTATAGATATTGAACGGCTCAAAAATGAAATACCAATGCTGCCGGAACAAAAAATGGCGGTATTGGCAGAAGTGGTTGGCGATGATTTGGCTAAGGCCATTTTGAAGATTGATCACAAAGATGCGACCTTGGGGATTTTGGGAGACGGCTCGATCGACAAAAAAGGCAAACTAATGTTTGGTAAATTAATTGTCAACAACAAAGAAGTTTTAAATCTTTCGAGAGAACAGATGGTCGATCTCGCCAAGGTTCTTGGCGAAAAAGTTTTTCCTTCAAACATCTTGAGGAATATCATAAGCGAGGCGGTCAAGTCTGGGGATCTAATCAGTTCTATTAATATCGCTGATGATAAAAGCAGTCTTACAGAAGCCGTAGATAGTGTAATTAAGAATAATCCGGAGGCAGTCAAAAAATATTTGGCTGGAAAAAAAGAAACTATCGGTTTTCTGATCGGCCAGGTCATGAGAGAACTTCAGGGCAAAGCTGATCCGGGCGAGGTGAAATCTTCTTTGGAAAATAAAATTGGAGGTTGAGATGGCGGAAAAAAAAGATAAAAAATCAACTATTGCCGAATTGAGATACGAGGCTATGAGTACATTCACGACCCTTTTCACCTCGGCTTTTGGTTTGGTGGCCGCTCTTGCTTGGAACGAGACAGTCAAAGAGGCGATTGATCGCTATATTACTCCAGGTGCAGGTCTTAAATCAAAGCTCATTTACGCAATTTTAGTGACGGCGCTCGCAGTTATAGTATCTTTTCAACTTGGAAAATTGACTGCAAGATTTAAATCCGACGCAGAAGACTAGATTTTATTGATTCAGCGACAATTCAGCTTTGATTTGCTATAATGTTATTTGTAAACTAAGGCGGGATTTAAAAAAATGATCAAGAGTAAATCGCTGTTTGCATTTTTGTTTCTCTTTTGTTTTGTGTCTGGTGTAATAGGAGGCATTGCCGGTATATCAATAGTCGCCTCCTCTCCCACTCTTCAAAAAAGTGTTGGTATCTCAACTGATGGCGGGACTTTGCAGAGTATTGGTCAGAATAATATTTCTAATATTACTGTGAAGGAGGACTCGGCGGTAATAAGTTCAGTTAAGAAAATAATGCCTTCGGTTGTGAGTGTCATTTACACCAAAGATGTGGAAGTAATAGATCCGTTTGGATTCGGTTATCCTTTTGGCTCTGGGGGTTCAACGCAACAACAGCAAGGCGGGGGAACGGGATTTATAATTACTGCCGACGGACTTGTTGCTACCAACAAACATGTAATTGATGTTGAGGGTGCAAAATATACCGTCATAACCCAAGATGGAAAAAAGTATGATGCGCAGGTTATGGCCAAGGACACAGCCAATGATTTCGCAATTCTGAAGATAGAGGCAAAAAATTTGCCGGTGGTAGAATTTGGCGACTCTGACGAACTTGAAATTGGCCAAAGAGTCATTGCTATTGGAAATGCTCTGGGGGAATTTCAAAACTCAGTGACTGTTGGTGTTCTTTCCGGGACAGAGAGATCACTTGTTGCCTCGGATGCATATGGCAGAAATGTTGAGACACTCGAGGGACTTCTTCAGACTGATGCGGCAATCAACGAGGGTAATTCAGGCGGTCCTCTTCTAAATATTAAAGGTCAAGTGGTTGGCATCAACACGGCAACCGCCGCCAAAGGTCAGTCCGAGGGGATTGGCTTTGCCATCCCCATAACCACGCTGAAATCAGCCATTGATTCTATCAAGAAGACGGGAAAGATTATTAGGCCGTATATCGGTATAAGGTATGTGGCTGTCGATCAAAAAATAGCAGCAATCAAAGGCATAGACACGACTAAGGGTGTCATTGTCATGGGTGATGACTCCTCGGGTTTGCCTGCGGTTGTACCCGGTTCACCGGCTGAAAAAGCGGGGATTAAACAGGGTGATGTGATTTTGAAAATCAACAATGACGAGCTTGGAGAGGGGAAGTCATTGAGTCGATTCTTAAATCAATATAGTCCCGGAAATGAAGTGACTCTCACCATCATTAGAGATAGCAAAGAGATTAGTGTCAAGGTGACTTTGGGTGAGTTTTCCAGTTAATTTGAACTATTCTGTCAAAATTATTTAGATCTTTGTAAATCCTGAATTTAAGGGCGGGTAGTCTTTTGGAGATCTGCTCGATCATTTTTCTCTGGTCGTGTCCTATTTCAAAAAGAGCCAGACCGTCTTGTTTGAGAAATTTATCGATTTCAGACAGGCATCTTGAAATAATTTCAAAGCCACTTTCGCCTCCTATTACCGCTAACTTGGGGTGGGGGACCGATTTAAAATCACTATCATTTATTGATCCGTATGGAAGATTGGCGCTAATAAGATCAAATTTGCCGGTAATTTGTTCAAACAAATCACATTCAATAAAATTTACTTTAGTTTTAAATTTTTTTTGATTCCTTTTGGCAACTTTCAGAGCACTTGTTGAGATATCGCAAGCATCTGCGGATATTTTTTTGTCTTTGAGTTCCTCGATGATTGTTATTGGGATAACTCCTGAGCCAGTTCCGATGTCGAGAATTCTTAAATTTTTGTCACTTTTGTTTTTGAGAAACCCAATTGCTTTTTCAACCAAAAGTTCTGTTTCGGGGCAGGGTATCAAAACATTTTTATCAACAAAGAAGTCTCTGCCAAAAAAACTCGCTTGACCCATCGCATACTGGGGCGCCTCCCCTTTTAGAATCTTATTCTCGATTTTTCTAAATTCTCTGAGCTTTTTAGGGCAAAGATTGCAGTTCTCCCCCTTTATAATTTGTTCTCGTGAAATAGAAAAAATCTTTTCTATCAGGAGATTTTTTACCCCTCTTTCTAATCTACAAGAGCGTTGCAGCTCACGAATTTGCATCTGAAGAGTTTTTTTCAATAATTAGCTTGGCCCTTTCTTTGACCTCCACCATTTCCAGCTCTCTAGTTATTGTTTCAAGCTCGCCGTTTAAAAATTTCTCAATATTCTTCAATGATCTTGAAATGCGATGGTCGGTAATCCTATCTTGAGGAAAATTATATGTGCGTATTTTTTCGCTTCTATCGCCTGATCCCACCATCTGCAATCTGGCGGCGCTTGACTCTTTTTGTTTCTTTTCTTGTTGAGCTTGCCAAAGTCTTGAGCGAAGAACGGTCATTGCTTTTTCTCGGTTTTTTATTTGACTTTTTTCATCTTGGCAGGTGACGACAGTTCCTGTGGGTAAGTGAGTGATTCTCACAGCCGAATCAGTCGTATTGACCGACTGACCTCCATGGCCGGAAGATCGATAGACATCCACTCTCAAATCTTCTTGCCTGATCTCCAGTTCTTTTTCCTCAATTTCGGGCAAAACCGCTATGGTAGCGGCACTTGTGTGAAGGCGACCGGATTTTTCGGTCTTTGGCACTCTCTGAACTCTGTGAACTCCGGCTTCAAATTTGAACTTTCCGTAGGCGCCCTCCCCTTCGATCAAAGCAATTAACTCCTTTATTCCGCCGATTGAATTATCTTTAGAATTTTCTATCACCGCTTTGAAGCCAAGTCTTTCAGCATATTTCAAGTACATACGAGATAGTTCTGCGGCAAAAAGCTCGGCCTCTTCCCCTCCGGTGCCAGCTCGTATTTCGATAATCGCATTATTTTGATCTTGGATTTCTCCTTTTAGCAAATCACCAACAACAACCCTTAGCTCATCTTCAGCAAGAGTCTTTAGATCGTCATCTTCACTCTCGAGCAATTCTAGGTTTTGTTTTAACTGCTGTAAGTTATTTATCTGAGACATTTGTCTCTTCTTTTAGGTCAGCTTCTTCGTTTTTTTGAGAATCTTGTTTTTTGACTTTTTCCTTCTTGGCTTTTTTTCTTTCACTTGCCTCTTCTTGCATTTTCTTGCTCTTTTCCATTTTTGCCATAAACTTCTCGAGTCGTCCGGCAGTGTCAATAAATTTCTTTTTTCCGGTATAAACAGGGTGGCAGTTTGAACAAATTTCTACTTTCAATTCGGGAATTGTTGAACCAATTTCAAAACTAGCTCCACATGAACAGGTCACCTTGGTGTTTTCGAAATATTTTGGATGGATGTCTTTTTTCATTTTCAAGCAAATTAACTTTTGTTGGCTTGATTACCAAGCAACGAAAAGATTATACCCTAATTTAGAGAATTTTTCAAGTGTCTGTGAAAAACTAATTGGTTTTCTGCCGGTATTATTTGATGCGCAGCTTCTCGTATTGCTACTTGATTCTGTATTATCTACACCGCAACAAAGAAAAATACTCGATATTTACGATATAAATTTTTCAAAGGCATCAACCGCCATTTACACCTCGTAGGTGTAAATGGTTTATCGGCACTACTGATTTTAAACAATACTTAACGAGGCTCAACGATAAGGTTAACGCTCCTTCAAGCAAACTTCCCATATGTAATAATAATTCTCGCTTTGGTGCTCTCCCGGATAATTCAAACGGGTCATACTTAGATTGTTCGTATATGCTGCCTGATCTTTGTGACTCCAAATCACTCTGACTGTTGATTGATAAATATCGCCCCAAAGAATATTGTGCTCGGAATCGTAATACTCTTCGTTTTCTTCATCCCATTTCACCGAACTCTTGTGCCAGTAACGCGAAACTGGTCTGGGAAAATCAATAACTAAAATTGCGCCCCTTACTTCTTCTTCAAAATCCCAACCGATTTTTCCAAAATATTTTGTTTTTTCTGCATTGTTTGTTATTAGTTTGAAAATGGGTACATCAAATCCATTTAATTCGATAAATCGAGCCATTCTCTCTTTCGTCTTGTCACTCTTGTTTAGGCGGCTGATCTCTGTGTAGATTCTCTCTTTGTAATCTCGGCTCATTTTTTCGATAAAATCAATAATTTCGTCAACCAACTCTCTTTCTGCTTCAACAGGACCGATAATTTCGAGATTATGCGGTGCGTTATTGATAGCGATGCTTTCCGGCCCTTGGGCGGCTGTATCCGCGATTGCTTCGGTTGCCTCTTGTTCAAACTCGTGATCATAATAAGCGGGATCAATTCCAAATTTTTCTTTCATTTGCTCTCCTTTCAACTAATTTACTTTGACAAGCCCCGTATGTAAACAGTTTCCAGTATCTTCCGGCCATTCTCGCAAACTGCTACAATTTATTCGATGAAGAGGGGAATCTCGACATTTCTGGCAGTTTTGTTTTGCGCTACTATTTTGGCGCTATATTTTGTAGTCAATTACTATTTCGTTGACAAATCAAACCCGACTAAATCCAAAGATGCTTCAATTAGCGAAATCGGTCCGATCATAATCCCTCACTTCGATGCCTTCAAAGATAAAAGACGAGAATTTCTTTCAAATCTAAGCTCCGAATATAAGAGCGAAAAAATTGTACTTTTTAGCGTCAATCATTTTTCTGTCGGTACAGCTGATTTACTGGTGACGGATCGTAAATGGGATTATAAAGATCTGGAAATAAAAATTGATGATGAAAACGTAGCCAAAGTAGCTAGTTTGGATTTTGTTGCAAAAGAAGAAAACCCTTTTATTTTTGAACACGGTATAAAAAACGTCTTGGGCGATTTGGCGCAGTATTTTCCCGATGCCCAAATCACACCGATTATTGTCAGAGATGACATTGCCGAAGAGGATCTTGAGGAGATTTTTGATCAAGTTTACTCGGCTGTAGGGGATTCAATGAGTGTCTTTTCAATTGATTTTTCACACTATTGCCCAAGCTCAATGGCGCAAATTCATGACGCCTATTCGATATCGGCCTTAAGAAATCTCGACAAAAGTGCTTCTTACAAAGCAGAAACCGACTCCCCCCAGCTTATGAATATGGCAGTCAGGTGGGCGCAAAAAACCGACAAAAAGCACTTTAATTTATTTTATAATTCTAATTCCGGCGAGATCGCCGATAACACTGAGATGGAAACCACCAGTGTGGTTCTGGGCTATTACTCCAATGGTTCGCAGCAAAAGGACAAAACATCAACAGCTATTTTTGCTGGCGATGTAATGCTTGACAGACTGGTTTATCACGCATACAGAAACCGAAAACTTGAGGAAGTATTTTCAAAAATAGGAAACAGATTTTTTTCAGGGGCCAACCTGTCAATGGTCAATCTCGAGGGTCCCATTTCAAAAACACAGATTGATGATAATATTGCTGCAAATAATTTGGTTTTTAATTTCCCCATGCAAACTCCGCTCGCCCTAAGCTATTTGAACATAAACGCCGTTTCGCTTGCCAATAATCATACCAATAATGCCGGTCACGCCGGCTTTGAAAATACCGTTGATGTTTTAAACAAAGCCCAGATATCGTCGATTGGCTCGTATGACAATCGAAAAGACAGTATATCAAGGGTCTTTGATGGTCCTACGCCGATCGCTTTGATCGCGACCCATGAGCTAATCGGTCCAAGCGAAATTGAAGAAGTTATCGAAGAACACTCTTTGCAGGGCAGGTTCGTGATCGTATTTCCTCATTGGGGAAGTGAATATTCGAAAAAGCATGTCGCAGCTCAGGAAGAAGCGGCGCGAAAATGGCAAAAAGCGGGAGCTAATTTGGTAATCGGAAGCCACCCCCATGTGGTAGAGGATTTCGAAATAATTGATGGTACGCCCGTAGTTTATTCTTTGGGAAATTTCGTTTTCGATCAAAATTTTTCAAGAGAGACTAACGAAGGACTGATTGTCGGAGCTGTTATTTCAGAAAATAATATTAAACTGTCATTTTTTCCGGTGAAAATATCTGGTCAAACTCCCGAGTTGATGTGTGGTCAGAGGAGGGCGGAGATTTTGGAAGGGTTGCTTGAAAATGTTGCTTCCACGCAAAAAGTAAATGATGATACAATTATTATAAACAGAAATTAATTGGAGGGATTTATGGAAGAGCAAGTGGTTGATGAGCAAAAAAAAGAGGACAAGAAAAATCCCTCGCGACTGATTCTGCTTGTTGTATTAGTGATTGTTCTAGCTTTGGCAACTCTGGTTGTCGTCTACGCCAAAAAATACAATCAGGACGATAGTGTTCCGACTTCTACATCGACCCCCTCTCCAACAATTTCAGTTACGGCTACTACCGAAAGAATAGTGGATCAGGGGGTGAGGTGGATTTCTCCGCAGAAGCTGGGCGATTTGGGACTTATTGTCAAAAATTCAAGCGGCGACACTGATTCGTATGCCGGAACAACTTATTACAAGGTTGGAGAGCTCGAATCCGATGGCGAAGTAATACTTGCACAGGTTTCAATGAACTGGCCGACTTCTATCGGATACGGTCAATTTTTCAGATTCATCCATAGGGGTGATAATTATTCCATGTTGACCAAAAACAGTGATCGATATACTGGTGAATACTTTTCTTTTGCCACAAATGTTTCGCAGGATAACAATTACGTTTTCGCATCTTTGCTTGCTGACAACGTGATAATAAACGGCGATACCAAGCTGGTCAAAACCGACGGTTGGCAAGTTTATTTTAGCGACGAGGCCAAAGAGGCTACGAAGGATAGAGAAAAGAAAGCGATCGCTCAAACAAAGTGGGGGTCGCTTGATTTGACGAGTGACAAACAGATCGATAGCAGCTCTTCAAGCAAGGTGGCAAGCTATACAATAAAATTAAACGATTCATCGGAGGTCAGTTACAAATCTATTCCAAAATTCATGCGTGATGATAGCACCCTCGATCTTTCTTGGAAAGTCGAGTCGGCGCAAGAAAATTCATACAATCAGGTGGCATCCGGAGGTTGTGGTTTGGGCAGTGGCGGTTTTCCGATTA
>MWBO01000050.1 GCA_002071685.1 candidate division WS2 bacterium ADurb.Bin280
TCAATATCTTTGCGGCTTGGGTTGAAGCATATGGTGTAGATTTTTTAGAACCCTTAAAACCAGCCATTCCGGTTGAGGACCAGCATATTACACCACCATTCTCGTCTACGGCAGAAAGTATCGTATTATTGAAAGATGACTTGATATAAACAGTCGCTTTCTTAACAACCCTTGTTTTCTTTTTTGGTTTTACTTTTTTCATATTATTTCATTACTTGAAGTCAGCTGCCTTTTTTCTACCTGAGCCCACTGTGATTTTTTTACCTCTTTTCGTTCTGGCGTTCGTTTTGGTTCTTTGACCTCTGGACGGTAAGTTTTTGATGTGCCTTTGTCCGCGATAAGAGCCAACTTCTTTTAATCTTTTGATATTTGCCCCGACTTCAGTTCTTAAATCACCCTCGACTACATATTCTTTCTCAATTATCCTTCTAATTTCTTCTATTTTGCTCTCGGAATATTGCGAAAGCTTTTGGTTAAAATCAAGACCGGCCTTTTCAATTATCGCTTTGGCATTTGACAAACCGATCCCCTGAAGATAGCTCAAAGCCACGTCAGCTCTTTTGTTTTCGGGAAGATTTATACCTGCTATTCTAATCATCCTTGCCTTTGTTTATGTTTTGGGTTTTCACAAGAAACGTATATCTTAATACCGGAAGTTTTTCCCCTTCTTCTTATAATCTTGCACTTATTACAAATTTTTTTTACGGATGGTCTAATTTTCATTTTAACCTTGTTACTATCCTACCCTTTGTTAAATCATAAGGGGTCATCTCAACTTTTACACGATCCCCTTCAACTACTTTTATATAATGCATCCTCATCTTGCCACTCAAGTGAGCAAGAATTGTTTGACCAGAGTCAAGACGTACCCTAAAAAGGGCATTTGGTAATGCCTCGTCGACTACCCCTTCCATGCTGATAATGTCGCTACTCGGCATTCAGATTTACACAATCTTCACTTTTACTAATTAATAATACCACTTTTTATACCTTATGTCAATATTTCCACACCTTTTTGCGTCACCAGTATGGTTTCCTCAAAATGAGCGGTCAAAGATTTGTCAACAGTGGAAACAGACCACCCGTCTCTGCCTGTTCTCACCTTTGAATCTCCGATTGCAGCCATCGGCTCGATCGCCAAAACCATCCCAGGAGCAAGCGTCTCGCCTGTTCCAGCACTTCCATCGCTCTTGATAGAGGGTTCTTCGTGAACCGCGTAACCCACACCGTGACCAGAAAGTGTCATGACAGGAGAAAGTTTGTGCTTTTTTAAAATTCTGCCACACTCACTCTCTATGTCCCCTATCTTTGCGCCTGGCTTGACTGCTTTAATCGATGTGGATAGCGCTTCTTTTACCCCCAAAACTAGATTGAGGACTTCTGGATTTTTTTTACCAACAATTTTCGTTGATGCACAATCGGAAAACATCCCCTCAAATTCAACACCAACGTCAATCGAAACTACATCTCCGTTTTTAATTATTCTGTGACCGGGAATAGTGTGAACGAGCTCCTCATTCACGGACGTGCAAATAGACTTTGGATATCCTTTATAGTTCAAAAATGAGGGCCTCGCCCCCCTTGCCTCTATTATCCTACTGGCAATATTATCAAGCTCAACTGTTGTTATCCCGGGCTTTATCTTCCTTAATATCTGCTCCCTTACAAAAGAGCATATTTGGCAAGATTTTCTGAGCTTTTTTATATCTTCTTTCGTTTTGATCGTTATCATGATGCAAAATTATCGTATGATCTCATTATAAGATTTGACTTAACCTGACTGACAAATTCGAGGGTTACTGAAACAATAATCAAGATTCCCGTACCACCTATCGCTAAAGTTCTAATTCCGGTTATAGACTGCATCAAGAAAGGAAAAACTGCAATTATGCTTAAGAAAAATGCTCCGGCAAAAGTAACCTTGTAAATAATCATCGAGAGGTATGCGGATGTTTGCAAACCGGGTCTTATTCCAGGAATAAATCCTCCCTGTTTTTGTAGATTTTCTGCAATATTTTTTGGCTGAAATATAATAGAGGTGTAGAAAAATGTAAACAAAAATACTAAGACAAAAAACAGAATTCCGTAATAGAGATTGTTAGATAAAAATACATTAATGGATGAAGCAATGTCCTTAATATTTTGAGATTGTGATGTTTGCAAGAATTGAGCAAAAACACCCGGAATAACCAACATACTCGTGGCAAATATTATTGGAATTACACCTGCAGCGTTGGCCTTGATAGGTAAGTAGGAGTCTATTACCCCTACCGTTCTGTCCGAGCGGACTCTTCTTGCATAACTGACAGGAACTCTGCGTTCAGCCTGATTCATCCAAACAATAAAAGCAATCATCAATACTACGATCAGCAACATCTCGATTCCGATAAGTAATTTATTATCAACAACCTGAGCGGTTGCCATAATTTGTGAAGGAATTCCGGCAATAATACCTGCAGAGATCAGGAGCGAGATACCATTTCCTATGCCCCTCTCCGAAATTAGTTCGCCAAGCCACATCAAGAAAACAGACCCTGCTGTTGAAATAGTAATTATTAACAAATAATCGGATATTGATGTTGACGATAAAATACCCTGTGATTGTAAGAGTCTGATAAAACCATATGATTCAACTATAGAAAGAGGGATGGACAAATACCTTGTGTACTGATTTATCTTTTGCTTGCCATATTCTCCCTCTTTTTGAAGTTGTTCTAAGGCGGGAATTGCTATTGTCAAAAGTTGAATAACGATAGAGGCGGTAATATAAGGGCCGACACCTAACATCACGATCGAAAATCGGCTTACAGATCCACCCGAAAACAGATCCAACATTCCCAGAATTTGATTATTATTAAAAATACTCTCAAGGCCTGTCGTATCAACACCGGGAAGAGGAATGTGCGCAAGAATTCGAAATAGTACTACAATGGCGAACGTGAAAATAAGCTTGTCCCTAAGATCTCTTAATGACCAAATTCTCTTTAAAAGAGGAATTATTTTGTCGATCATTTGGATGAATTTTCAGTTTTTTTTACTGGATTTTTTTCTATAATTGATTTTGAACAAACTATCTCATCAGCCAACTGCGGAATTTCAACTTCTTCTTTTCCTTTAATTAATTTAACAAAGGAGATTGTATCAGGATTTTTTATAGTAAATCTCTTCACTATTTCAGCAAAGGTCACCTTTTCATCTGATTTAAACTTTTCTCCTAATTGTGTAGTAGTAATGACAAAAGGATTTTTTCGTTTAGTAGATTTAAAACCACCAACTTTCGGCAGACGCATTATCAGCTTTGTCTGTCCCCCTTCAATCCTTGAGGTGGCAGCACCGGTCCTCGATCTCTGACCGTTCATTCCTCTTCCCGATGTTTTGCCCTTTCCGCTGGAGATACCCCTTCCAACTCGTTTGGTTTTTTTAACCGATTTTAATAATTTCAAATTATTCATTTTTCGTCGCCTCCAAGAGACCATTTAAAGCTGCTTTTGCAAGATTTATTTTGTTATTTGAGCCAAATGATTTCGCAACCAGGTTCTTTATTCCAGAGAGTTCGGCAACTGACCTCACTACTCCGCCGGATATAATTGATGTTCCTTCAGGCGCAGGTCTCATAAGAATTTTCGCACCATTAAAAATAGAAGTTACTTCTCGCTTGATTGATTTATTTTCATTAAAGTCTATCGATGTAAGTTTCTTTTTGGCAGTCGAGACAGCTTTTTTTATTGCGGCCGAAACATCGTTCGCCTTCCCTATTCCAATCCCAGCTCTTCCGTTTTTGTCTCCCACTATTACCAAAGCACGGAAAGATATCCTTTTTCCTCC
>MWBO01000051.1 GCA_002071685.1 candidate division WS2 bacterium ADurb.Bin280
CACGATCAAGAGCAATCATGTCACGCTGCCGTATCGCGCAAAAGACGGACACGAGTACATGATCAACCTGATTGACACGCCCGGCCATGTGGATTTTTCATACGAGGTTTCGCGCGTGCTGGCGAGTTGCGAAGGCGCGCTGCTGCTGATTGACGCCGGGCAAGGGGTGCAGGCGCAAACTCTCGCTACATTGGACATGGCCAGAAAAGCTGGTTTGAAAATTATACCGGCTATCAATAAAATCGATCTACCCGAAGCCAGACCGGAGGAGATTGCCTTTGAAGTCGCAGAAGTTCTTGGATGCGATCTTGAAGAAATAATTTTTGTGTCGGCGAAAACCGGAGAGGGGGTTTCGGATCTTCTGAAAGAAGTGATAAAGAGAGTTCCGCCACCTTCGCCACCTTCATTGGATAAGCCCAGAGCTCTCGTTTTTGATTCTTATTATGATGATTTTCGGGGTGTAGTCGTCTATGTCAGGGTTTTTGACGGTTCGTTCAAGAAGAATCAGGGTCTTTATTTCGTTGCTCAAAAAACTCAAAGTGATATTTCCGATTTGGGTGAGATAAAGCTTGGCCTGAAGTCGCTTGATAGCATTGAAGCCGGCGAGATCGGCTACATCGTCACAACTTTGCGCGAAGTGTCGCAAGCCAGAGTCGGAGACACGCTGACAACTTTTGACAAAAAAAATAAGGGAGAAATCAGTGTTGACCCACTTGAAGGATATCTTGAGCCCAAGCCAGTTGTTTTCGCTGAATTCTACACTACAAGTGGTGAGGATTATAACAGATTGCGCGACGGGCTTTTGAAGCTGAAACTCTCTGATTCCTCTATTTCTTTCGAACCGACCAGTTCGGCCGCCTTCGGTTTTGGTTTCCGCTTGGGCTTTTTGGGACTTTTGCATTTGGAGATTGTCAAAGAACGACTGGAGCGGGAATATGATCTTGAGCTGGTTGTCACAACCCCGACTGTCGAGTATAAAAAAGACGCTGATGGCTCCTTTCTAGAACCCTATGTGAAAGCGGAATTAATTTTGCCCAAAGATTATTTGGGTAGAGTAATTGAGCTATTAGAATCCAAGAGAGGCGAACAGGTAGATATTCGCCATCTTGAAGAAAAGGTAATCTTGGATTATGAAATACCTCTGTCTGAAATTATTGTTGATTTTTATGATCGTCTAAAGAGTGTTACTTCGGGCTACGGCTCGATAAACTATGAAATTTGTGATTTTAGAAAATCTGACTTAGTCGAGCTTAATTTTATGATCGCCGGAGAAAAGGTCGATGTCTTTACTCGTTTTGTTTACAGAGGATTCGCCCAAAGAGTTGGGCGAAAAATGGTTGAGAAGATGAAAGAATTTGTCCCGAGGCAAAATTTTGAGGTTAGAATACAGGCGGCAATCGGAGGCAATATTATCGCCAGTGAGAGAATCGCTCCCTTTCGCAAGGATGTAACCGAGAAGCTTTATGGCGGTGACGTGACCAGAAAAAGAAAATTGCTAGAAAAGCAAAAAAAAGGAAAAAAGAAAATGGCTCAAGTCGGTAGAGTCGCTTTGCCGACCGATGTCTTTGTAAAATTGCTAAAGTACTAAAACACGACGACGGGCCAGCTATTGCTGGCCCGGAACAAGGTCGGGAACTTGCTCGCCGAGGGGGTGGTCTGATTCCCCAAGAAACGGCGGGTGGCCGTCCCAAGGGTCAGCGATCGGTGGTTCGGTGATACTGCGGTCGCTTCCGACCACGACCTGCCCGATCTCGATGTAGCTGGGCTCGGAGGGGTCGTGCAAGATGATGGCAAGGAATTGTCCAGGTCCAATATCCTTTCCGAGGTTAAGAGGCTTCCGGTCAATCAGGGGGGTGCAGACGAACCCTTCTCCAACGGGCAGGTGGTGGCTGTTGACGGCAATCGATCCAGCGCCCCCTCCAATTCCTCGTACGAACACAATCGAACTTTCGAACAACTGAACCGGCACGACGTTCCCGCAAACTAAACGGACGTGAACAAGCATTGCTTGACCTCCAGAGAGCAGAATAATTGTATTTTAGTGAATTTTTTAACTAAATCAAGAGCCTATTCGAAATCTTCCCTTTTTTCTCGTAAAAAATAGAACCACCCCTCCAAAAAACCAATCAGGGTTTTAAACGGTGCTTCAATAATGAAATCCCAAAACAACAAGGTGAAGTTATATTCCGACCATTTTCTGATAATAATTTGTCGATTATAAAATGCGAAAGGCCCGCCCGATTTCGACGCAAGCATCGAATCGGGCGGGTCTTTGGACGTGGACGGGGCTAGGGAATGTCTAGGATAGTTCCGAGTTCCCAAGCCTCGTCTGTCCCGCTACTCGCGGGAATACGGATGGCGAGGTGGTCGCCCACCCTGAGCTCTTCCAGCGTCTCGAGGGTGATCTCCTCCCCCTTGCGACTGACCACAAGAACTCCTGTGAGCGATGCGGCTTCGCGGATCCTCTCCGGATTCGCCGAAGAGTTCAGCCTGATAGTCGACAGGTCCGCCTTGTGGACCTGCACGGCCCCGGGGCTCCCCAAGGCCTCGAAGCTCATCTTGTCTGTCATCAGCGAGAAGAAACCACTCATCGTCCAACACTCCCTATTTCTTGATGGTGTTGCGAGATATGGGGACTTTAGCATGTTTAGACCCGAAAGTCAAGGTCGTGCTCTGTCTCATGTCAAATGCGACTCCAGCCATAGGGATATTTATGCCTGAAGCCTCCTCTCTACCCAGGAGTT
>MWBO01000052.1 GCA_002071685.1 candidate division WS2 bacterium ADurb.Bin280
ATCATTTAAATTCTGGATTCCCGCGGTAAAGGTGACGATCCCGCCACCGCCAATTCGATTTTCCTCTTTGGCTCCAATAAGCAACTTTAATCGATTGCCCTGTCTGGTAGTAACTGCATAAGCGACTGCCTTTTCACCGAAAACGTCCTGCTCGTCCGAGGTAGCAGCGATTTTTTGAACAGTTGAAGACGATAAGCACGAAGAACCGGAAGAGAGCAAGTCGGCATCTATGGTCAAGTTTGAACTGAAATTTACGATAAATCCAGCCATCAAGGCCAAAACAGCCAAAGCCCCGTACCCTACAACAAAACCCTTGTTTATATCAATCTTATTTTTTGACATTTCCCTCCTAGAGCGCTAAATAATCGATACGGCTTAATTATCCAATATTTTTATTCTCTTGACAAGGCGCTATCGCCAAGACAAATTCACCCTTGGCAATAAGCTCTTCTTCTTCAATTTGAGATATTTCTTTATAAATTATCTGTTCGAACTTTTTGGTCAATTCCCTTCCTATTAAGATACACCTGTCGGGCATTTCTTTTTTCAAAAGAGCAAGGGTTGAATGAATTCTGTGCGGAGATTCGAAGAAAAAAACCGGCTTCTTGCTTTTTTTAAACTCCTCCACCATCTTGTTGCGACCCTTTTTCTTAGGAAAATAACCAATAAAAGTAAATTCACTACAGGGAAAGGGCGCAACACAAATCAAAGCGGTAAGCGCACTTGGACCCGGCAGACAGCTAAGTTCAAGTCCGGAATGCAAAATTGATTGGGCAAGGAGACCGCCAGGGTCACACAATCCGGTAGTGCCGGCATCGGAAAGCAGGCCAATTGTTTTGCCTTGACGCAAATCTTCCAGGATTGTCTCTATTTTGTGGCCGCTGTACTGATTAAATGAAACCAGCTTCTTATTTATATTATAGTGAGATAGGATTTTGGCGCTTTGGCGAGTATCTTCGCAAAGCAAATAATCACACTGCTTGATTACCTCAAGAGAGCGCAATGTCACATCCTTCAAATTTCCTATCGGTCCGGCAATAAAATAAAACATTTTTTTAATTTAAATAGAGTCCATAATAAACGCAAATACATAAAAAATCAATCAAATAAGCGTTTCTTTGACTTGAATATCTTTTTCTGATAGGATGATTGGCGAAAAAGCTTATGAAAAAAAGCATCTTTTTTTCGTTTTCGTTAATCGGACAAGTCGGTTTAGCCGTCGCTATTCCCACTTCCTTACTTGCCTTTTTGGGAAATTACATCGACCAAAGGATCGGCTCATCACCAAAATTTCTGCTTGGATTCATAGCTCTATCGATGTTGATTTCTTATTTTTCGGTTAGAAAAATCGCCTTCGAAGCAATAAAAAAAATGCAAAATATTAAATAAAATGGAAATTTCACTTGCTGCCGAAAAAATTGCTCACATAGGAAGTTTCAATTTAACCAACAGTCTCTTGTTGTCTTGGATTGCTAGTACTTTTTTGATAGTTGGCGCCTATGTCGGAAGTCGCAAGATTCAAGTCATCCCGAACAGCGTACAGAATTTTTTTGAATCGATTATTGAACTACTTTTTAATTTAGTTAATAGCGTTCTCGAGGACGAGAAGGCAACCAGAAGGTATTTTCCGCTTCTTGCCACAATTTTTATATTTGTTATGACCAATAACTGGCTCGGGTTGCTACCGGGCGTCGGACCGATTGGTATTTTTGAACACAAGCACGGAGAAACGATTCTCGTGCCGCTTTTCAGAGGAGCTAACGCCGACCTCAACACCACACTAGCCCTCGCCATCGTAGCTGTTATTGCTGTTCAGGTTTTTGGGGTAGCGGCCATTGGAGCCGTCAAGTATGCTAAAAAATTTATTAATTTTAACGGACCTATAAATTTCTTTGTCGGAGCACTCGAGTTAATTAGTGAGTTTTCCAAAATGGTCTCCTTCTCCTTTCGTCTCTTCGGAAACATTTTCGCCGGAGAAGTTCTGCTGATGGTAGTCGGACACCTTGCCCCATATGCCGCTCCGCTTCCCTTCTTTATTTTAGAGTTATTTGTTGGTATGATACAGGCGCTTGTATTCATGATGTTAACGTTGGTTTTTATAAAGGGAGCAATTCACGAAGCGCATTAAATTTGTTTTTAAAAAAGTAAAAAATAATTTTTCGGAGGAAGTATGTTAGAGACAACGGAAACATCGGTAGAGATAGTAAAGATGATCGCCACAGCCGCTACGATTGCAGTAGGAGCAATTGCACCAGCCATTGCAATTGGCATAATCGGCTCAAAAGGTCTTGAAGCAATTGGAAGAAACCCCGAAGCAGCGAGCAAAGTGCAAACATCAATGGTTTTGGGTCTTGCATTCGCCGAAGCTATTTCGATTTACGCGTTGGTTATCGCTCTTATTATCAAGTTCGTATAAACTAAACCGATTAAATAAATCATGGAAGCCTTGTCATCTCTTGGGATTGATTGGAAAAGTCTCATCGCGCAGATTGTAAATTTCCTTGTATTGCTGTTTGTGCTGTCTAAACTACTATACAAACCTCTTGTCGAAATGCTCGACCAGCGAAAAAAGGGAATTGCCAAGGGAGTAGCTGATGCAAAGGCGGCCGAGGCAAGACTCCTGCAAGTAGAAGAAGAGGCAAAAGAAAAAATCAAAGGTGCGGTAGAAAACGCAAATGAAATTGTCGAGAAGGCCTCAAAGGAAGCCACCAAGCAGGCAGCTACGATTATTGAAGATGCCAAGAAGAAGTCTTTCCAGATCATAGAAAAAGCAAACGAAAGTGCTCAAAAAAGACAAAACGAAATTATGCGAGAAGTGAAAAAAGATCTTGCAGACATTGTCGAGACAGCAATAATCAAAATCACATCAAAACAACCGGCCAAAGAGAGCATCGATCAAGCCATTAAAGAATTGAATTAATGAAAAAGTCGATAAATCAAATATCGCAAATAGTCGCCAACAAGATCACACCTGATAATTACAGACAAATTGCTCGAGAAATTTGGTGGATTCTAACCAAGCAGCGACAGTATGGAAAAATTGAGCAGTTAATCGAAGAGATAGATGAAAAGTACTGCGCAAGCCAAGGCTGCACAAAATTAAAAGTCATCTCCCCCAAAGAGCTTGACGACGAACACAAGGACCAAGTTCAAGTCAAGCTGGAAAAAATTTACAAAGGTCCCGTGAACATCGATTTTGCGGTTGACGAAAAGATTTTGGGCGGATTAAAAATTATCTCAAAAGATAACATTTACGATTATTCTTACAGCGCAAAATTAAAGCAACTAAAGCAAAAAATGGTGGGCAATAATGAATGAATTAGTAAAAAAATTAAAAGAAGAAATAATCTCCTACGATCTTGATATAAAATCAGAGAAAAAAGGAACTATAGCGGAAGTAGCCGACGGAATCGCCAGAATCTTGGGCCTAAGCGAAGCCAAGATGGGAGAACTGCTAAAAATCGAAACTAAATCCGGCGCAATAGACGCATTCGTCTTCTCTCTAGAGGAAGGAATGATCGGTGCGGCAATACTAGACAATTTCGAAACCGTAGCAGCGGGAGACGAAGTCAGCTCCACCGGAGAAATTTTAAAAGTGCCGTCAGGAAAAGAGATGATCGGCCGTGTCGTTGATGCTTTGGGTAAGCCAATTGACGGCAAGGGCGAAATAAAAGTGGACAAAATGATGGAGGTTGAAAAAATTGCTCCCGGGGTAATTACCAGGGAGAAAGTTACCATACCTCTTCAAACTGGTATTAAAGCAATTGACGCACTAATTCCAATCGGACGTGGGCAGAGAGAATTGATAATTGGCGACCGTGGCACAGGAAAAACCGCCATTGCCGTTGATGCCATAATCAACCAAAAAAACATGAGCAAGGAAGAAAGGCCGATCTGCATTTATGTATCAATCGGACAAAAGAAATCGAAAATTGCCAGGTTGGTTGCAACCTTAGAGGAAGCCGGAGCGATGGACTACACTATCGTGGTTTGCGCCACTGCCTCAGACCCTGCTCCGCTTAACTATTTGGCACCTTACACCGGATGCGCAATCGGAGAGTATTTTATGGATCAAGGGAGAGACGTGTTGGTAGTGTACGATGACCTTACAAAACAGGCTTGGGCTTATAGAGAGATCGCCCTTCTGCTTCGAAGGCCCCCGGGAAGAGAAGCTTATCCCGGAGACATTTTCTACCTCCACTCGAGACTATTAGAGAGAGCGGCAAAGTTAAACAAAGATTTCGGCGGGGGGTCGCTGACCGCACTTCCAATAATCGAAACTCAAGCTTCTGATGTTTCCGCTTATATTCCGACCAACGTTATTTCAATTACTGACGGGCAAATTTTCTTGGAAAACGATCTCTTTTACAAAGGAATAAGGCCGGCGCTAAATATCGGAATCTCCGTCTCCAGAGTTGGAGGCAGTGCACAGAAAAAAGCGATGAAGAAAGTTGCCGGAAAGCTCAAGCTAGATCTCGCACAATTTAGAGAACTTGAAGCGTTTACACAGTTCGGAAGCGATCTCGACGAAAAAACCAAGGCCCAAATCGAGAGGGGGAGAAGATTGGTCGAACTGATGAAGCAAGGCCAATACAAACCAGTGGAGCTAGGAGAACAGGTAGTGGCGATTTTTGCCGGCTCAAATGGGATTCTCGACAAAGTACCTGTTGAAAAAATCGCTCAAGCTGAAGAAATGATCATTGCATCCGTGAGACAAAGAGCCAAGAATATTATCGAGAAAATAAATACCAAAGGCGAGTTCGAGGAGAAAGATCAAGAAGAGATCGAAAAAATCGCTCGCGAAGCAATCAGCTCATTAGAGGAATAAAAGTATGGCCAAAGGAAGAGAGATAAAAAGGAGAATAAAATCCATCGGCTCGATGCTCCAAGTGACCAAAGCGATGGAACTAACTTCTTCTATAAAGATGAAGAAAAGTCAAACGCTCGCCCTTCGCTCAAAGAGCTATGTTTTTGAATCATGGCGTTCTTTGGCAAGAATCGTTCTCTCTACAAAAGAAAAGGGCATTCTGTTTAGTGGCCACAATAAGGGCAAAATTCTGGTTCTTGTGATAACCTCCGACAGGGGCTTGGCGGGTAGTTACAATCACGACATATTAAAGACGGTTATTAAATTCACCAACAAATACAAGATTGATAACATTGATTTTGTCACCATGGGCTCAAAGGGCAGGAGGTTTGTTGAAAAGATTGGAGGGAACATTATCGCCGACTTTCCGCTCGCACAACAAGTTAGATTCACCGCAACTTCTCCCATCTCCCTAATAGCATGGGAGGGTTTTACAAAGAGAAAATACCGAAAGTTTTTCTCAATTCACACCCACTTTGACAGTCCTTCCAAAAAGGGTGCTACAACACTCAAGATATTGCCTTTCGACCTCAAAAAAGCTGTTTCACAGATAAACGAAGAAGAGCTCAAGGCAAATGAATTCAAGTTCGAACCAGATAAAAAGATACTTATTGAGCAGATTGCCAAGCAAATTTTACGCGCCCTCACCTACCAAGTAGTTCTTGAAAGTGAAGCCGCCGAACACGCATCTAGGATGATAGCCATGAAAAATGCTTCCGATGCGGCAAAAGAGCTCAAAGAAGATTTTGAATTTACTTACGACCAATTACGCCAGCAGTCAATTACTGCTGAACTGACAGAAATTTCAGCCGGCGTAAACGCAATGCAATAATAAATAATTAAAGTTAATAAGACCCCGGAGGATTAAATGGCGGAAAGGCAAAACATCGGAAAAGTTTCTCAAGTCATTGGCGTTGTAGTTGACGTCAAATTTGATGAAACATTGCCGAAAATCTATAGCGCACTTAAAACAAAAGTTGCCGACCAAGATCTGGTTTTGGAGGTGCAACAACACGTTGACGCTACGACGGTCAGAACAATTTCCATGGGCCCAACCGAAGGCCTTTCCAGAGGGCTTGACGTCGTAGATACCCAAAAACCAATCAGCGTTCCCGTAGGAGAAAAAACCCTTGGTAGAATGATCAATGTTTTGGGAGAGCCAATTGACGGCAAGCAAGTAATCAAGTCTGAAAAAACAAGAGAAATACACCAAGACCCGCCAACTTTCACCCAACAGTCGACAAAAACCGAAATTCTAGAAACCGGTATCAAAGTTATCGACTTGATCGCCCCAATTGTCAAGGGAGGCAAGGTCGGACTTTTTGGTGGCGCCGGAGTCGGAAAGACAGTAGTCATAACAGAGCTAATCCGTAATATTGCCAGTGAACACGGTGGTTATTCTATTTTCGCCGGAGTGGGTGAAAGAACGAGAGAGGGGAACGACCTCTATCACGAAATGCATGAATCCAAAGTTATCGACAAAACTTCACTAGTCTTCGGACAAATGAATGAACCGCCGGGATGTCGTGCCAGAGTCGCCCTCACCGGACTTACTCTTGCAGAAGAGTTTAGAGATCAAGGAAAAGATGTTTTGTTCTTTATTGATAATATTTTCAGATTTACACAAGCGGGCAGTGAAGTTTCGGCTCTCCTTGGAAGAATTCCATCAGCAGTAGGATATCAACCGACCCTAGCAACAGAGATGGGCAAGATGCAAGAGCGTATCACTTCAACCAATAAGGGCTCTATCACTTCCGTTCAGGCGGTTTATGTTCCGGCTGACGACTTGACCGACCCCGCTCCGGCTACAACATTTGCCCACCTCGACTCGACGATTGTCTTGGACAGATCATTGTCAGAACTGGGTATATATCCGGCTGTAGACCCCCTATCCTCAACTTCTACAATCCTTGACCCAAACATCGTTGGCGAAGAACACTATTTTGTTGCGCGCGAAGTTCAAAGAATTTTACAAAGATACAAAGACCTCCAAGACATCATCGCCATCCTTGGAATGGAGGAACTGTCAGATGAAGACAAATTGACTGTATCAAGAGCCAGAAAAATTCAAAAATTCCTTTCCCAACCATTCTTTGTAGCAGAAGCTTTCACCGGAAGATCAGGGGAGTACGTCCCTCTTAAAAATACTGTTGACGCATTCAAGCAAATTATCGAAGGAAAATTTGATGACGTCAACGAACAAGACTTCTATATGAAGGGCGACGTTTCACAAATAAGGGAGTAAAATGGCAAAAACATTTGACCTGATACTGTCATCACCCGAAGACATAATTTTTGACCAAAAGGTCGTCTCAGTTTCGTTTGAAACTGCTAATGGAGAAATTACGATTCTAAGCGACCACGCACCACTTGTCACAATAGTTGAAGCAGGAATTATGACAATAAAAGATGAAAACGGCAAAGAGGAAATACTGGCGCTGGGTGGGGGATTCGCCAAGATTCTCAATAATAAAGTGAAGATTTTCTCTCAAACAGCAGAATTTGCCGATTCAATCGATGAAAAAAGAGCAATTGAAGCTAAAGAAAGAGCCAAAGAATCAATTATCGAAAGCAAAGACAAGATTTCCCTCGCCGACGCAACATCACTGCTTGAGAGAAACCTAGCCAGAATAAAAACAATAGAACGAAAAAAGAAGAGATCTCATCGCTAAAGTTTTCTAGATAAATATTGCTCCGACAAAAATTAGCAGGATTGCAACAGCAATAACTAGATTTAGCATCATGCCAATAAATGTTGAAAAAAGCGTATAAGCGGCAACTCTGGCGCTTTTTTCAATTTTTCTTTTTGCAATAATTTCAAATATCAACACACCAAGTGCCGGCCCCAAAATAACACCAATCGGACCAAGTATACCCACTCCAAAAATCGCTCCGGCAACCGCCCCCAGTGATCCATAAAGTCCGGCTCCGGCATATTTTGCGCCAAGAAGACCGGACAAATAATCTACGGCGATTGATAAGAGAGCTAAAATACCCATTATTGCTACTGCCGTTGAAGAAATGAAAGAAAATTTTGACGCTATACAAACAATCAAAACTCCTGCAAAAACCATCGGAACACCGGGAAAAAGAGGAAGAAAAATTCCCACTATGCCCAGTAGGGAAATAATGGCACCAAAAATATAAAAAACGATTTGATTCAAAATTTAAAAATTTTTACCTTCGGGAATAGCCAAATCTTGCACTTTGTTGGCAATTCTTTTTGCATCGGCGATGTTAACAAAATCGACTTCCCTTCTCTCCCCGGCCGCTTTAATGATTACCGTGCCATAATTGAATATCGCACCTATAATTGTAGTCGTCACGTCAACTGCCTGAATATCGTCTAGCGAAATCTCTTCCTCATGAGTACCGATGATGCCATGGCGATTTTTGACACGTTTATTAGTCATAATATAAAGCGTACTATACCAGTGCAGAAAAGTTCCAAGCGCCGCGACCGTACCGGCTACAAGAACAACAACACTTGCCCAAAAACTATTAAAGCCGGCATAATAAAACATATAGAGTATTCCTGAAACTCCAATTATCAGAGGCGAAAGATACGCTAGCAAAATAATGAAACTGGATCTAATGCTAAAAATTACTTCTTCACCCGGTATATATTTACTTTTTTCTTCAGGCATATTCCTCCTAAATAAAATATAGCACCCCCCTTCTCTCCCTACAACACCCCGAGTATCCTCCATCGTCGATTTCTCTTGATGGATAAATATTGTTAAAATCAAATCATGCGTTATTTGCTTTGGGCCGTAAAGAGAGAACTCTTGGGAAATGTCTATCGAAAGATTGGCGTTGCTTATATTCTAGTTCTTGTTGTATCAATTTTTGTACTGAAAATTTCTGTTTCAGCAAGTCCTGTCGACCATCCCATAAATTTAAAAAACGACCGCAACACAACTTCCCAAATGCAAAGCGTGCAGGAGGCAGATTCATCTGGCGAGACACAACAGTCAGCAGAAAAAACCAGGACAACCGTCGCGAATTCAAAAAATAGTCAAAGCTCATCGACAAGTAGTGGCGATAGTCCAAGCAGTGAACCAAGCAATCAAGATTCGCAAGATAATTCAAACGACGATGATTCAAACGATAGCGAACCATCACACACACCCACCAGCCAACCAACCACCGAATCGGCGTCGGCTTACGTCGCCTTCTACGCCGATTCTCAATCCGATACCGACGAAGAAGATGCCCGTCATCAAAAAGTTGTCAATAAAATACTCTCAAGCGGTGCAAATCCCATTTTTCATGGCGGGGATGTGATGGAGGATGGCACCCAAAATAGCTTGGATAGATTTAATGCAGTCACCTCGACGCTTCGCGCCACGAGATCTTTTTACAGTGTGCTGGGCAACAACGATAGGAAAATCGGAGACTCCTCTACCCCCTCCCAGCTTTTTCTTGATAATTTTTCTTTCCCAAACAACGAAAGGTGGTATTCGATAAATACCGGCAATCTACACATGGTTTTTCTAGATAGCGCCTTTTGCGCCTCTTGCCAAAGCCAAATAGATTGGCTTGTTAGCGATCTCCAAAGTAGCGCTTCGCAATCCAGGATCACAGGCGTGATCTATCATCATCCAAGCTTTTCAAGCACATTGAGCTCTTATTTGGAAAGCAACGGAGTTGATTTTGTCATTCAGGGGCACGAGCATGTCTATCGTCACACTCTTTCAGGTGGAATTAATTATTTTGTTATGCCCGGAGGAGGGTCTCTCGGCTATGCATTGGCAAGCATTTACCCAAGCAAAGTTGCCATCACTTTTTTCAATGAAAATGGTGGTGCAATAGATTCAGCCAGTTTTAATGAAAGATGATCGAGAGCTACGAACCTGTCAAAAACGATAGTCACATAATCTCGGCAAAACCTGTCAAAAAATAAACGGCTCATTCAAGTGAGCTGTTTATTTTTTTAGTATGTTTTCGATGGTGGCGGTTGCTTTGCGAAGCTCGAACTTATTTTGAATCAAAACGCTGAACGTTACGGCTCGCTGTGCTCGCCGTGTTTGTCGGCAAATCGGAGAATTTTCACGTTGCGTCCGCGAAAACCCACACCGAGATTTGCCGACAAAGA
>MWBO01000053.1 GCA_002071685.1 candidate division WS2 bacterium ADurb.Bin280
CCCACGGGAAAACAACTGTTTTCCCGACCCCTTTCGTGTTCGATCCTTAACCAAAGCCAATAATCTGACGACTAAGTTTGCCAACAAGTATTTTATAACTTTTGAAGAAGTTTTAAGTCTCCAGCGATCAAGGCTTCCTTTTTGATTCTCCTCCAGCCCTTAAGTTGTTTTTCGCGTTCCACCGCCTCTTTTCGACTATTGAAGACTTCGTAATAAACTATTTGAAAATTGCAACTATTGTCTTTAATAAACTTTGCCCCACATCGAGAATCTCTATGCTCTATCTTTCGACGGTCAAGACTATTTGTCTGACCGATATAGAGTTGATTATTTATGGTCCGTAAAATATATACGTAAAACATGACGTCCTTAGACTCTCTTCGATCGCTCAGGACATTCGACTTCTGGCTTCCTGGTCGAAGACCATGAGCGTTCCGTTCGCTTTGCGAAGGGATTTGCTTTGCCCTTCGACTCTCTTCGATCGCTCAGGACATTCGACTTCTGGCTTCCTGGTCGAAGACCATGAGCGTTCCGTTCGCTTTGCGAACAGGAAGTCGAATGGCTCCGGGGCTAGGAATCTCACGCGCTTCGCTTTTCAAAACCCACGGTTTTGAATAATTTCCTCCCACGGGAAAACAACTGTTTTCCCGACCCCTTTCGTGTTCGATCCTTAACCAAAGCCAATAATCTGACGACTAAAGTCGTCAGATTATTGGCTCCGGGGCTAGGATTCGAACCTAGATTGACTGATCCAGAGTCAGCCGTGCTGCCATTACACCACCCCGGAATAACTTATGTGATTTTAACTCACAAAAAGATTTTTATCAATAATAGAACGGGTCGGGGCACGAAACCCCGACCCGTCAACGACAGCGACACTGCTAGGTCGCTTGTGACGCCAGCTCGAGCACCTGCCGGAGCTCTCTCTTGCGATAGGGTTTACTCAGACAGGCGACCACACCCAGCTCGCGTGCTTTCTCCGCAAGATCATCGCTGGAGAAGAAGGAGCAAGACGTGGCGATGATCGGCACCGCGAGACACTCCTCCTTGGACCGCTCGAGGATCGCGGCGAGATTCTGCTCGTTGTTTGACGCGCCGATGTTGGTGAGAACCAGGTCGGCTTTCACCAACTCTCCATCGACTTGTGAAGCCGAGGAGAAGGCCATTACATGCACGCCCGCTCCGATGATGCGCTCCAGATTGCTACACAAGGCCTCCCGACTGGGTTCGTCCGTCTCAACCACGACGATCCTGCCAAAATCTGCCATCGCGTTGCCCCCTTCTTGGGAAAATAAGCTGCTACTTGCAGCTAAAAATAATAGCGCTTTTATTCTTATAAAACAAGCCCCTTGTTGCAATTACGGGTCCATTAGATAAAATTTATCTTGAGGGGTTTTGAAAAAAAACTATTTTTTGTGTTTTAAAAAATAACAATTCCAGACACCTATTCAAAAGTGAAATTTCTAAAAATCATAATCATAACAATCTCATTATTAATACTTGGCGGCTGTGTGCGCTTTGAGGTCAAATCAGTCCGAGATGAGCCGATGAACGAAACTTATGTCAGAAAAACCAACGCAATGGAAATAAGAAACGGGACGATCACCCCCGATAAAATCCAGCTCAAGCTAGGCGAAAGCGTCACCATTACGAACAGAGACAAGTCGCCCTACATAGTGGCCAGCGATCCCCACGAAACGCACAGCGATCTCCCCGATTTTTATTCAAATGAAATTTTTTTCGGCCAATCATACAGCTACACTTTCAAAAAAGAAGGCTATTTCGGCTTTCATCTTGAGCAAAACCCTTCCATAAGAGGACTAATTGTAGTAATATCACCACAGGAGTAAATAATGATTACAAATAAAATTCAAAGGGTGGGGCTGTTTGTAGATGTGCAAAATATGTATTACAGCGCAAAAAACATCTACGGAAAAAAAGTAAATTTCGGCGAGCTGATGAAAATCGGGACCAATAATCGAAGCTTGGTTCGAGCGATTGCCTACGTCATTCGCGCCGATGTCGAGCAAGAGTCAAATTTTTTTGAGGCACTACAGAAACAGGGCTATGAAGTTAAGGCCAAAGATCTACAGGTTTTCTTTGGCGGAGCCAAAAAGGGCGACTGGGATGTAGGAATTGCCATGGATGTTATGAGAACTGCCGCCAAGCTCGACACCATCGTTCTTGTTTCAGGCGACGGCGACTTCAAAGACCTGCTTGAACACGTCAAATCGCTGGGATGCCGAGCGGAAGTGCTGGCATTTGGCAAAACCGCCTCATCAAGAATAATCGAACAAGCAGATAGGTTTGTCGATCTCGACCAGATCAAAGAGCGCATTCTGATCTAAAACTAAAAAATATCCACAATGCTAGATCCTAAAAAACCAAGAATTTTAGTCGCCCTAGGCGGCAGATCAAGTGAAAGGGCCGTTTCGATCGCCTCCGGACGCGAAGTTGTTTTGGCGCTTGAAAAACTTGGCTATCAAACAGCAATTTTGGATGTGGGAAGTGGCAAGCTTCTTCAGACGCCGGAGATCGATTTATTGGAAAAAGACGCCCAAAAAATGCCACGAGTCGCCAATCTCCCCCTCATCGACATCAAAAGGCACTTTGAATTGGTTTTTATCGCAATGCATGGCAGATTCGGCGAAGATGGTGGGCTGCAAGCTATTTTTCAGGAAAATGGTATTAGATATACCGGTTCAACTCCCCTGCCAAGCGCCTTGGCCATGGACAAGGAATTTTCAAAAAAAATCCTTCAAGCAAGCGGCGTAGCAGTTCTTGAAACAAAGGTAGCCGAAAGAGAAAATGAAAAAAGCCCCCTTCCCTTCCCTGTAGTGATAAAGCCGGTCAACCAAGGGTCTTCAGTCGGGGTCTGTATTTGTGAGAATGAGGCTGATTTTTCTCTGGGCCTGAAGCGTTCGCTTGAGTTTTGTAAACGGGCAATAATCGAGCCCTATATCAAGGGAAAAGAACTCACTTGTGCGGTTTTGGAGAGTGAATCGGGAGAACCCCGAGCCCTTCCGGTTATCGAAATAATTCCAAATAGCAAATTTTTCGACTATAAAGCCAAATACGATGGGACTACTCAGGAAATTGTTCCGGCCAAAATTGACGACCAACTCGCCAAGAGTGTTCAGGAAATCGCCGTGAAAGCTCATCGCCTACTCTCCTGTCGACATTTTTCCAGAGTTGACATGGTCGTTGACCAAAACTCCAACATCTTCGTACTGGAAGTAAACTCCATCCCGGGACTTACATCAGAAAGCCTCTTCCCGAAGGCGGCCAAAGCAGGCGGGTTTGATTTTGAGAAATTGATTGACCACATCGTCAAAATCGCGCTTAAAAGGTAAAACCAACCTATAACCGCAATAAATTTGTACAAACGATCCTTGACTTTTTTTAAGTTTTGGTTTATAATCACATAAAACAGAGCGAGAGGTTTTTGAGGCCAAGGGCGAGAGACGAATACAGCGCTATTAAACGAGCGCGGCCCGTCTCGCCCCATCTCCCCCAGAGGCGGGTCGCGCCTCGGGACCGCTCGCAACGCCCGGAGCTTGCCCAAGTTCCGCGAGTGGTCCCGCTGTCTTTTTAAAAAAAGTAAACTAACCTTTTCTCGAGAGCCAAAGCCCTCGGGATTGCCGAAAATCGGCAAGCCAGAAAGGAAAACATGTCCGAAAAAATTGATTTAGTTAAGGAAGATAAAACCGGCTCGAACTACGAGCTGACTTTGATTTTGTCCGAAGAAAAAGAAATTGCTATCATTTCCGAATTGGTAAAGTCCTGTGGAGGAGAAATCAAAAAGGAAGAGAGTCTGGGACTGAAAAGACTTGCCTACGAGATCAAAAAACACAAAGAGGGTTATTATTTTAGGATCACTTTTCACTGCCCCAGAGAAAATGTTGCCAAAATGAATGACGAGCTATCTCGTGAAAAAAATATTATCAGATATCTGATAGTAAGCGCTCTTCGGGAAAGTGGAGAAGCTAGCAAACACCAGCGCACTGCCAGAGAAGGCGCCCAAAAACAACCCACACAAGTTATCGAAAAACCACAACAAGAGGTAGTTGAGGAGCCGGAAAAAACGCTGGCAAAAAAAGAAGAGTTTAAACAAGAAATCGTTGAACTTCCCCAAGAAGAAGTAAAACCAAAAGTAGAGAAAAAGACAGTCGAAGCGAGCGAGAAAAAAGAAAAGGCAGGTGGCGAGGACAAGAAGGCCAAAGCATCAGCGAAGAGAGTGACCAAAAAAGCAAGCAAGGCCGACGCAAGCGATCTTGATAAGAAGCTTGAAGAATTGGTCAAAGAAGATTAAGGTTTTAGTGATTTATTATTAACAGGAGGAAAGATGCTAAATATCAACCGCGCAACAATTCTTGGAAACTCCACTCGCGATGTGGAGTTTAGAACCACGCCAAATGGCAGATCGGTCGCTTCGTTCGCCGTAGCAACCAACAGAAGATGGAACGACCGCGAAACTGGAGAGGCAAAAGATGAAGTGCAATATCACGAAGTAGTAGTTTGGGGGAAACTGGCCGAGATAGTCAGGCAAGTCGTTTCCAAGGGAACAAAAGTTTATGTCGAGGGCAGATTGCAGACCAGATCATGGGAAGGCCAAGACGGAGCAAAGAGAGAGAAAACCGAAATCATAGCCGAAAACGTCATCTCGCTTTCACCCAAGGGATCTTCTTATACAAGTTCGGACGATTTAGGCGAAGCAAGCCAAGACAGCGCCTCCTCCCCAAAGGCACAAAAACCCAAGGGTGAGGCAAAGGGCATAGAAGACGAAATAAATTTGGACGAAATACCGTTTTAGCAAAAACTGAAAATTGAGACTGTAAAGTATTAATAGATTTAGGAGAATTTATGAGATGTAGCGCATGTGCAAACCAAATAGTTGATTTTGATTATCTCGATTCAAGCTTGCAGAGAAGCTTGTCAGCGTGGTCAAAAATCAAAACAAGACGCGAAACTCGTCTTTGTGCAAAGCACCAGCGAAAATTGACACAGGCAATCAAGAGAGCCAGATTTTTGGCTATCCTGCCCTATGTCAATAAGTAGGCAAGCGAGTTAGGAATTTGACTTCGTCAAATTAAAAATCAATTAGACAATTAAACAATTTGGCAATTAGTCAGTTTTTCAATTAAGAATGCAGAATTATGAATGAAGAGTTAAGAATTGTTCTGTAATCTGTTATTTGTAAACTTTTTTATTTTTAAATTATCATTTTAACTTTTAATCTTTAATTTTTAATTTATTCATTATGCTTTCAATCAGCGATCTTCAAATAGGAACATTCGCCGTCTATAACGGAGCGCCCCATCAAGTCATTTATCGAGAGCACTCAAAGCTCGGGCGGGGCGGGGCGATTTTGAGATCGAAAATCAAAAATCTTCTAACCGGTGCTATTATTGACATCACCTTCAAAGGCAACGAGAAGCTCGAGGAGGCGCAGATAAGCAGAAGCAAGGCGCAATTCACCTACAAAGACGATTCGCTCTACAATTTCATGGACAGCTCTAATTTTGAGCAATTCAGTTTATCGTCTGATCAAATTGGACAACAGGGCGAGTTTCTCAAGGAGGGTCTCGAAGTGGATGTTCTCTCTTGGAACTCAAAGCCGATCAATATCAGTTTGCCTTTTAAAGTTGATCTGGAGGTAGTCGAAGCACCCCCGTCAATAAAGGGAAATTCGGCTGGAGCGGTCACCAAAATAGTGGTGCTCGAAACAGGTGCGAAAATTAACGCCCCCATCTTCATCAAGGCCGGAGACATTGTCAAAATCAACACTCAAACAGGCGAATACGTCGAAAGAGTCAAGTAATTTTTTTAATTAATTTAGGACACCTTGACTGAGTACTTCTCCACCAGTTCTCTTATCCCCTCAATAACAACGTCCTTTAGTTCGCTGTCGCTTTGGGCAACCCAAATGGCCAGATTGTAAAGCTTGGTCGGCTGAATCTTCAGCCAGCATTTGTTCAAAAAAAGAAAAACCAACATCGTCGTCACGGCAATTCGCTTGTTGCCGTTTTGAAACGGGTGATTTTTGACCAGTAAATAGAAAAGGACCGCCGCTTTCTTCGACAGCCCCTCATAGAGTTCTCGACGATTGTAAGTTTGGAAAGGGGCGGCAATACAGCTTTCCAGCACTTTGGGAAATCTGGTTTCAAAGGCAGGAATCGGCTCATCCCAATTCATTGTCGCTACCGCCAATTGGTGAGCGATGTCACGAATATGGTCGAGGCCGATTCTCTTGGTAGATCTCATTTGTCCCCCAATTCTCTTATCACCTCACCGTACTCCTCAAGAACTTTTTCAACGCCATCTTTGATCGAATCGCGATCGTTTTGTGTCACGTCTCCGGTAAGATGATCGAGCTCCTCTTTGGGTATCAGGTATAGTTTCCCGAAGCGCTGGGCTTTGATCTCGCCTTTTTTGACAATTCTAAACACCTGCGAACGGCTAAGACCAATCTCGTTAGCGAATTCAGGAATGGTATAAAAATCTTTTTGTTGCATAATAAATACAGCATACAACTTAAGTTGCATTTTGTCAATAGTTGGCATCCGGCTAGAACCAAAAGGAGAGGGCTATTATTTTATTAATTTTCAGGTTAAAATAGCTATATGATAAATCACAATATAAAACAATTTGACAATGGTTTGCGCCTGATAGAAGCCCCCAATGACCAAACTCAAGCCGTCACAGTTTTCATCCTAGTTGGAATCGGCGGAAGGTTTGAGGCAGACGGTCAAAAAGGCATCTCTCACTTTCTCGAACATCTTTTTTTCAAAGGCTCAAAAAATCGCCCAAGCGCTTTTGAGATCTCCAGAGAGCTTGATGCGATCGGCGCCAATTACAACGCTTTCACCGGTGAGGAATACACCGGTTTTTATGTTCAATCAAGTAGAGACGACGCCCTTAAGGGCTTTGATGTAATTTCCGATATGTTTTTGAACCCTCTATTTGAGGAGGCAGAGATCGAGCGCGAAAAGGGCGTGATTATTCAGGAGGCAAACATGTATCGCGACATGCCTCAAATGCACGTTCAGACTCTCAATCAGAAGCAGATGTTCGGCGATCACCCGCTCGGATTTGATCTGGTGGGAGACGAAAATTTTATCAAGAACGCCACTAGAAATGACATCGTCGAATACCACCGCAATTACCTACCCTCAAACACCATCGTAGCGATTTGTGGTAATATGAAAGGTTTGGGCATTGAAGAAAAAATCAATGATCTTTTCGGCCCAATTCAAGACAGCAAGATCGAGAAAGCTCTCCCCTATTCCTTTTCGCCGGTCGCCGAAGAAATTGTCGAAGAAATAAGAGAAGTTGACCAAGCTCATCTCGCCCTTTCATATCTTTCTATTTCAAAAAACGACCAAAGAAAATACGCTCTTTCTATTCTAAACAGCATATTGGGCGGTTCGATGTCCAGTCGATTATTCAGAGAAATTAGAGAAAAAAGAGGGCTCGCCTACTACGTCAAATCGACCAACTCCTCTTATGCTGATATCGGTGTCTTTAGTATTTACGCCGGAGTAAAGCCGGAAAAACTCAAAGAAGCGGTAGAGATAGCCAAGGGGCAGATAGAAGAAATTTGTCAAAAAGGACCAGATGAAAACGAGCTCGAGAGAGCCAAGGGTAATTTGCGAGGATCGCTGGCCATTTCCCTTGAGGACTCGCTTGAAATAGCCAATTTTGTCGCCGAAGACATGCTCTATTTCGGTAAAATAAGGTCAACAGAAGAGATAATAGAAAGAATAAATGCCGTGACGAAAGAAGAGGTCATTGACCTTGCCAAAGAAATATTTTCCAAAGGAAGAGTCGGGCTTTCTATCATCGGACCCAAGAGTTATAAATAATTTATAACTACTTTAAATTAAAAATTAAAAATCAAAAATTCGTTTCAGGAAGAAAAATAAGCTTTTTTCTTCTGGTGGAAGCTCGCAAACTTGTCGAGAGGGTTTGCCAGAAAGAAAAGCTTATTTTTTGCTCTTGAAACAAGCGTGCAGGGTAAGGAGTCGATAGAACCATAGGGGCTGCTTCGCAATTAAGCCCCTTTGGTTCTATCATTGTCTGTAGCTCTAGCTACTAATAAAAAAATGTTTTTATTTGATTTGAATTGCGGGCTCTTAATTCTTAATTCTTCATTCTTAATTTAAAGTTTACAGATATCAGAGACCAGAAGCGGATCAAATTGGTAATTTAAAAAATAATAAAAATATCAGACAGCAAAGTTTAATCTTTATACTTAAAGTCTATTTACTAATGTAGGGAGGAAGACACTAATTGCGAAGCGTTTCTTCCTCCCTACAACCCACCATCTTTGCACGCTCAAAAGCATGATTTTTCTTTCTCTTGAGACTCCCGGCGACAAGTTTGCGCGGTACTCAAGTAGATAAGAAAAATCATCTTTTGTTAATGGATGTTTATTTGTTATTAAGATTACAGATTGCAGATGCCAGATGACAGAGACCAGAAAACGTAAAACGAAAAACAAATAACGTATAACCACAACGAATAATTAAAAATTCGTTTCAGGAAGAAAAATAAGCTTTTTGCTTCTGGCGGAAGCTCGCAAACTTGTCGAGAGGGTT
>MWBO01000054.1 GCA_002071685.1 candidate division WS2 bacterium ADurb.Bin280
AAATGGAGAGTTTTATAACAATTACGAGCTTACTCAAGCTATCAAATCTTCAAAAGAAAAAAGTACCACCATACATTTAATGGGTATAATTTCCGACGGAGGTATCCACTCTCACATAGTTCATCTTTTTGCGTTGATGAAACTTTGCAAAATGATTGGACACGATGACGTTCAGCTTCACTGTTTTACCGACGGTCGCGACACCCCATCTATGCAGGGTGTTGAATTTCTAAATAAGATCAAGTTTGCATCTGAATCGCTTCAAATTGGAAAAGTAGCCACAATTATAGGCAGATCGTTTTTGGACAGAAATGGTAATTGGCAAAAAACACAGTCATGCTACAAAGCGTTAGTTGAAGATATCGGAGAAAAAATGAGCGATCCCCTCGCCGCAATATCCTCTTCATACAAAAAAGGGGAAACAGATGAGTTTATAAAACCGATAATAATTGAAGGGTCAAAAAGAATAAAAGACAATGATACTGTAATTTTTTATAATTTTCGTTCAGATAGAACGAGACAGCTGGTTTCCGCATTTCTTGACCCAAACTTTGATAAATTTAAAAGAAAGAAACTTCAAAATTTAGACTTCATCACTTTCATACCTTATGGGATAGAAAAAGAGCTCGGTGTACAAGCAAAATCCGCATTTCCAGCAATATCAATTGATAACACTATCGGAAAATTCTATGAAAATCTCGGGGCAAAACAATTTCACATCGCCGAGACAGAAAAATTTGCCCACGTAACTTATTTTATAAATGGAAACAAAGAAGACCCTTACAATGGAGAGGAGAGGGTACTGATCCCCTCCCCCGATGTTCACTCTTATGCAGAAAAACCGCAAATGTCTATTCAGGAAGTGACTGATAATTTAATAAGAAGAATGAAGTCATCAGATTTTTCACTTCACATATGCAATTTCGCAAACGGTGACATGGTTGGTCATACGGGTGATTTTCAAGCCGCTCTTTATGCAGTTGAATCTATTGATAGCGCTTTAAGACAGGTCGTTGATGTTGCACTCGATCAAAACATTCCGACAATAATTACGGCTGATCATGGAAATATTGAATTGATGCTTGACCCAATAACTGGCGAACCGCACAACGAGCACACCTCAAATCCGGTTCCCGCCATTTTCGTAAGCAACGAAAAATATCGCCTGAAAACAAATGCAAAAATATCTAATCTGGTTTCTACTTGTCTTCAATTAAGCGGCATTGAAAAGCCACAGTATTTTTCCGACGGAATTATCGAAGACATTGTTAAATAATATTGAATAATCAGGTTTATAGTGGTAAAATTATTCTTACGGGCCGGTAGCTCAGCGGTAGAGCATCTGCATGGCATGCAGGAGGTCTGGGGTTCAAATCCCCATCGGTCCACCACGCTTAGCGCAGCAGCTCGCAGCTCATACAAAGACAAGAAATAATTGACAAGCGACTAGCCACATTTACAAATTCAAACCTGACACTAAAGTTGACACATTACAAATAGGCAAAGCTTTTAAAAAATATAACTGTCGCTAAATGCAAAATTACGATTTTAAAACTATCGAGGAAACGGCTCAAAAAATTTGGCGTGAGCAAGAAGTATTCAAAACAACCTTTCCAAGCGAGAAAGAGAAGTTCTACGTTCTAGATATGTTCCCGTATCCATCTGGTGATGGCTTGCACGTCGGCCACGTCAAAGGTTACACAGCCACCGACGTTGTCGCTCACTACAAAAGATTGAAGGGCTACAATGTTCTGCATCCAATGGGTTGGGACGCATTCGGTTTGCCGGCAGAAAATTATGCTATCAAAGTCAAAAAAAATCCGTCGCTTGTGGTTGAGGAAAATATCAGAAGATTTAAATCCCAACTTCAATCACTGGGTTTTTCTTACGATTGGAGCAGGGAGATCAACACCACAGACCCGAACTATTACAAATGGACACAATGGATTTTTTTAAAACTCTTCAAAAGGAATCTCGCCTATCAGGCTGAAATTCCAATAAATTTTTGCCCCTCATGCAAAACTGGATTAGCCAATGAAGAGGTTGTTTCAGGCCAGTGTGAGCGATGTGGTACAAGCGTAGTGAAGAAAAATTTAAAGCAATGGATTTTAAAAATAACAGAATATGCAGATAGATTGTTGGAAGATATCGACGAATTAAACTGGCCAGAACCCATTAAAGAAATGCAAAGGAACTGGATCGGCCGTAGCGAAGGGGCGAAGATTGACTTTAGAATTTTGCCCGAAAAAAAATTCAATTATATTTTAATCCCCGGATACAACGAAAACAGCAAGAGCGCTTTCTTTCCAAAATTAAAAAATGAACTTGAATCGCTTGGCCACAGTGTTTTTCTAAGCGACCTGCCAGATTATCAAAATCCAAAAGAAGAAGAACAAGTAGATTTTCTGATGAAGAACGTAACGCTTGATGAAAATACTATTGTGATAGGTCACAGCTTGGGTGGTATCGTAGCGATGAAACTTCTGGAAAAGGCGGGTAAGAGAATCCACGAGCTGTATTTAGTAGCTCCGGCCATCAACCCCACATATCCAGGCGTGAAGCCAAGGCCATATTGGGAAAATTTTTCATTTGACGTAGATTTTGAGAAAATGAAATCTTTAACAAATCATCGAACCGTCATATCCGACATCAAAGAAGGTGCGGAAGCTAAACATGAGAAATTGAGATTCAATTATCTGAAACTTTTATCAGAACAGACAGCATCGAAATTAGTAGAAATTAACTCTGAAAAAGAACATTTTGTCGGCGAAAACGAAAACACTTTGATCAACCAACTTGTACAAAATATTGAAGTTTTCACCACTCGTTCGGATACTCTTTTCGGTTGCACCTACGTTGTCACGGCTCCGGAACATGAGCTTATAGAAAAATGTAAAAGTTCAATTACGAATTATGATGAGGTAAAGAACTATATTGGAAATGTCAAAAACAAATCAGAATTAGAAAGAACCCAATTACAAAAAGAAAAAAGCGGAATAGAGGTCAAGGGCATTAAAGCAATTAACCCCATAAACAACGAGCAAATACCCCTTTATGTCGCAGACTATGTACTGGGTCACTACGGAACAGGCGCGGTGATGGCAGTTCCGGCCCACGACGAAAGAGATTTTGACTTTGCCAAAAAGTATAACATTGAAATTAGATGGGTCATCGGACCTGTCGATCAGAAAGACAAAGCTTATACAAATTTAGGCACTCTTGAAAATTCCGGTAAATACACAGGTAAATCCTCCAAGGAAGCAATGGAGCTAATAACGAATGATTTAGCCGAAATAGGCAAAGGGCTGAAGTCTGTCAATTTCAAATTAAGAGATTGGATATTTTCAAGACAAAGATACTGGGGAGAGCCTATTCCCATAGTTCACTGCCAAAAATGTGGCATCGTACCTGTTGATGAAAATGATTTACCGGTAGTATTACCACAAATCGAAAACTACGAACCGTCCGGAGACGGGAGTTCTCCTTTGAGTAGAGTTGAAGAGTGGGTAAAAACCAAATGCCCAAAATGCGGTGGTGACGGAAAAAGAGAAACAAATACAATGCCACAATGGGCCGGGTCGTGTTGGTACTATCTAAGATATTGCGATCCCAATAACTCAAACATGCCAATTTATCCCGAAAACGATGAATACTTTTCTCCCGTTGATTTCTATGTGGGTGGTGCCGAACACGCGGTTTTACATCTTCTATATGCGAGATTTTATCACAAAGTTCTTTTCGACGAATCTATCGTAAAAGACAAAGAGCCTTTTAAAAAATTACAAAATGTCGGATTGATACTGGCTCCAGACAGACAAAAGATGTCAAAATCGAGAGGAAATGTTATAAATCCTGACGATCTTGTAAAATTACACGGCGCCGATTCATTAAGGATGTACGAAATGTTTATTGGACCATTTGACCAAAGTGCCGTTTGGTCCAAAAACGGCATTGTTGGAACAAGAAAATTTTTGGAAAAGGTTTTTTTCGCCTGGCAAGAAAGAAAAGTGTCAGAAAATGACAGCACGGATAAAAAATTAAATATTTTAATAAATTCAGTCGATGAAAAAATTGAAAAGTTATCTCTGAATACCGCAGTTTCCGATTTTATGAAGTTTTCAAACGAGGTTACACTCCAAACAATGACAGATCAGCAGTGGAAGAATTTTTTAATCACTCTGTCACCATTTGCTCCACACTTGTGTGAGTACATTTTTTCCCATTTTCAAGAAAGATCGGTCTTTTTACAACAGTGGCCAAAAACAGATATTTTGCAGGAAGAGGAATGCAGCTACATAGTACAAGTGAATGGGAAAACAAAATTTTTGATTCAAGTAGGATTAAACCTTGAAAAAAATTCAATTTTAGATATAATTTACAGCAGTGAAAAAGGGAAAAATTTACCCCAGTCGCAACAAATAAAAAACGTCATATTTATAAAAAATAAACTAATAAATTTAGTTTTTTAAAAGCAATTCGATTAAAACAGGAGAAAAATGGCTGAACCAAAGAAAAAATTATCGAGAACAAGATCGGGAAACAGAAGATCGCACGATTTTTTAAAGAAAATCGATGTCGGTGTTTGTCCAAAATGTAAAGCAAACATCTTACCACATCACGTTTGCCAGTCATGCGGTTATTACAATAATGAAAAAGTATTAAAGATCGAAAAGGAAAGGCTAGCTGAAGTAAAACAAAAAGAAGAGCTACAAGATGAATAGGCACTACGCCAGAACAATAACGCTTCAGGTACTATACGAGTTCGATTTTAGATCATCTTCAGATATTTCCAACGTATTGGAGAGACACATAAAAAATCTCTCTCTAGAGGGGGAAAATGTTGATTTTGTTAAAGATTTGGTGAATAAGACGAATGAAAATATTGAAGAAATCGACAAAAAAATAAGTGACGCCGCCCCGGAGTGGCCATTAAATCAAGTAGCAAAAATTGACAGAAATATCTTAAGAATAGGAATTTGCGAGCTTATATATTTTGATACTCCGCCAAAGGTTGTAATAAATGAATCAATTGAATTGGCAAAAACCTTTGGTAGCGAAACATCATCTAAGTTCGTAAACGGAGTCTTGGGAACAATTTTCAAAAAAAGCGATAAATTCGAGGTTACAGATGATAATCAATAAGGAAGAGTTAGAAGCGATTCAAGAAAAAATTGGCGTTAAATTCAATGATGAAACAGTTTTAGAAAACGCCTTTGTTCACAGGTCATTTTTAAACGAAAATAGGTCGGCAGGTTTGAAAAATAATGAACGCCTCGAGTTTCTGGGCGATGCAGTCCTAGAGCTTGTAGTGACTGAATATTTGTTTGAAAAGTTTGAAAATAAAAACGAGGGAGAACTGACTTCAATCAGAAGCGCTTTGGTCAAAGGCGTTACAATAAGCGCAGTTTCTAGAGACTTAGGGTTTGAACAAGCAATTCTTTTAAGCGAGGGAGAAAAGCAGGGCTCTCAAAAAGCTAGAAGTTTGATCATGGCAAACTGTTTTGAAGCCGTAATCGGAGCTATTTATATTGACTCCGGGATAGAAAGCGCCAAAAAGTTCATAATAAATAATTTGGTCGAAGCATATCTCGACGACATTTTAGAAAATGAGTTATTCATAGATCCAAAGAGCAAGTTTCAAGAAATTGTCCAAGAAAAATACAAACAAACACCAAAATATCAAACAATCTCTCAAGAAGGGCCCGATCACGACAAGAAATTTGTTTGCGGTGTTTATATATTTGAGAAACTCATCGCCAAAGGGTCAGGTAAATCAAAAAATCTTGCCGAACAAGAAGCGGCTAGCGAAGCACTAAAATTAGACCTTAATCAGATTCTTTAGCCTTTTGTACATCAACACTGCACGATACTTGGGCCAATCTTTGGGTAGTAATTCTATGGGGAGGCGTGGTTCGCCTGCAAGAATTAATGCAAAATGAAATATTAATTGTTTTACTTGGGTTTTTTGGGTTTCTTTATTTTCTAAAAGCCTCTGGCTCAAATTTATAAACTCATTAAATAGCTTTCTACTTTTATCGAAATCCCAAGCTTTTTCAATCATCTCGTCACTTATCCCCTGAACGATTGATGTTTCTATCATAACAGCCATGTCGGTCATTTGGCATTTCTTTTGGGCAATTTGTGCTGCCTCAATTAGGGGCAAGGGAGAAAACCACAATCCTTTGATGATCGGCCTAAAGCCCATAATTTCCAATTCTCGCCTAAATTTATCTCTTTTAGATCGTTGAGATTCCGGTGTAGAAAAATAGACAATTCTCCACTTTCCGTCCCAGTGTTCGGTACTTTTATGTAGAGAGGACAAAATTGAGTTTAAAAATTCATATCCGAGGTCAGATAATGAAATTTGAGTCCCTTCTCTTTTAAGAAACTTCATCGCATCTAGTTTTCCGATCACACCTCTAGTAGTTTTGTCTGTTTTATAACTTATTTCACTTTCGTCAACTTTACGCCTGTCTTCCAAAAAAACAATAAATTTATAGAGGGGAGATAATAAATCATTCATATTAGAAATTTATCATCTAAAAGTACGTTCGTCAAGGAAGTCAAAAAATAAACGACTCGAATCCCCAAGAAAGTAGTTTTCTAGACTCTAGAGCACTTGCCTCATTTTTGCTTGAATGAGTTTTTAAGACAACGCTAACAAGAGTAAGGCCCTCGTTTTGCGCAGCACAAACCAGCCCGTGACCGGCAGCAAAAGTAAAACCAGTTTTGCCACCTATTACTCCGTCAAAAGGAACTTCGTTTGTGACCAGTCTATTTGAGTTTTTTAATGCGTGAGTGATCGAACCATCTTCTGAGGATATCTCTTTTTCGGCTGTGTTAACCACCTGTTTAAAAGTTTCGTTTTTAAGAGCATAACTAAACAGGATGGCAATATCAAAAGCTGTCGATCGACCGTCGTCATCCAATCCGGCCGGATCACGAAATGTTGTATGCTCCATACCAATTTGGCGAGCTTTTTCATTCATTTTTTCGACAAATTTTTCAACACCTCCCATATTTTCTGCAAAAACGTTGGCAGCATCATTTCCCGAATTCATCATTAGACCATATAGGAGATTTTCAACTGATATTTTCTCGGAACTTTTCAGTCCGACCTTGGACCCTTCAATTGATGAAGCCTCACTTGATACTTCTAGTATCTGGCCTAGATCTTTAAAGCTATCTAAAACAACCATCGCAGTCATCACTTTGGTGATTGAGGCGATCGGAACTGCTTTTTCCGAGTCTTTTTGGTAAATAGGGTATTTGCTTTTATCGTCAATTAAAACTGCGTAATCTGCATAAATTACAGGGTCCTTTATTCCGTCTTTTCTTTGGGGTGGTCGTTGAGCATTTACGGATTTTTTTTGATAGAAACTGTTTATACTGCTTCCAAGCACCTTACCAGAGTCATCTGACGAACGTAGATAAACAAACAATAAACAAAAACATATTGATAGGGAAATTCCGGCTAAATAATAAATTTTTTTCATCTATGATTTTTCTTGTTTATTATAAATATTTCAAATAAGATAATCGTTGTTATAAATGTGATCGCGGATACAGCATTTAAAACATTCAAACTCGATAAAATCATCAATCCGACAACAGCAAGCGAAATCTCAAGAGATCGCCTCAGTGCCTGCATTATGGCAATATTTGAGGTACTAATTTTTTTAAAATATCCAAAGCTCAAATATGAAACAAAAGAAAGGCAGAGCGCTAGTAAGAATGAAAAAATAAAAAACATCACTTTAACTGAATTTGAAGAATCAAGGGGGCTGGAATTAAACACTATTACAACAAAAACTCCTAGAACAAAGAGTGTAAAAGCTAAAATACTAAAATAAATTGTCCTGATCATCTATAAATATAAATTGAAGCGAGGGCAGATATTTACTAGAAAAAAATTTTTTCACTTGCTCGCTCACCTGCGCTCGATTAATGTCTCTTGGTCCTATTTTAAACGATTTTTGACATCTTAGAAACACCTTTGCACTTCGGCAATCTTCAAAAACAAGTACATCAAAGACATGCAGGTCGCCTAACCTCTCTCTGTTTTCATTTATATAAAGCTCAACGCCCTTTGAAATTGCGCTTTTTATTTTTGCGAGTTTGTTTCCCCTCGGCTCGAGCACATTACCTCTTCTGCCATTGTGGCGCTCTTCTTGCCCTCTTGAGACCGGGTTTCTTTCGCTCTTTTTCCCTGGAGTCGCGAGTTAAGAGACCTTCTTTTTTTAGCATTTTCTCAAAATCTTCGCTTACTTTGGAGAGGGCGCGAGCTATCCCTAAAGTTATCGAACCAACTCTTGAAGAAACACCACCACCGCTCAGGATAACCGTAGTATCATAATCGCTTGATACACCAACAATTTCAAAAGGTTTTGCTATTTTCGCTGTCAAGTCGGCGTCAGCCTCTACAAATTGATCATTTTTTCTGATTGAGATCTTTCCGCTTCCCTTAAAAATGCGGACTTGCGCAACCGATGTTTTTCTTCTACCTGTTCCGAAATAGTATTTTTGCTCTTTCATTATGACACCTTAAGTCTTTTTAGCCTTTGCGATCTCAATTTATTTTTTGGTAACATACCGGAAACAACAATTTTAATAAGCTTTTCCCTGTCTCTTTCAAGCATCTCGCCAAGCGATCTCTCTTTCAATGAGCCAAGATATCCGCTGTGGGTGTAATATTTATTTGCAATCGATTTTTTGGGGTCAATTTTTATGTCTTTGGCATTTACAACCTTCACAGTAACATCAGGAATAATGTTCGGAGCATAATCCGCTTGTGACTTACCAATTAGGGCGCTAGCTATTTCAACAGCTGCTCTTCCCAAAACCTTGCCTTTTACATCTATTGTTATTTCCTTCATTTAGCACCGCCTGTCTTTTTTTCCTTTGAATTTTCGGCCTTTTTGTCTTTAGCTGTATCATCTTTTAGTTTCAGAACAACTCTTGCCATCGGCGCATTATCACCAAATCTATGGGAGAGCTTGAAAATCCTTATGCTCTCAAATGCTATTTCGTGAACTTTTTCATCAGCCGGAGAGTATAAAACAGATTTTGACAATCGAATTCTCGACAAGTTATCAATAGAAGCAAGTTTAGCAAAGAAAGCCTCTGCTTTTGACTTAAGAAATTTCGCTTTTGGCAAGGTTGTTTCAATCTCGCCATAAACTATCAAAGAAGAGAGGAGATTTCTCCCAGCCCTGTCTCTCGCTTGATTCTTTAGTGATAATTTAACTTTTCGCATTTTATCCTTCTAATATATCTTCGTGACTTTCATCAGCTTTTGCTTTCTTGGTCGCTTTTTTCTTTGCGCTTTTCGGTTTAGCTTCAACATCTCCAACGGCAGTCGCGTCAATAATTACAGAAAGGTGTTCTGCCATTATCTTTGTCGCAGTATTTAGAGCTTGTGATGCACTAATCGAACCATCTGTTGTAATATCGAATACAAGTTTGTCGTAATTGGTGACGCTTCCGACTCTAGTGTTTTCTACCTCATATTTAACCTTCTTTACGGGAGTATAAATACTGTCAACCATTATAGTCCCAACGGGAGCATTGGAATCTGTTCGCTTTTCAACAGGCAAGTATCCCCTACCCTTATCAACCTCTACGTCAATTTCCAATTGGCTTCCTTTATCAATTGTCGCAAGATAGTGGTCAGGGTCAATTGGTTCTAGGTCAGAATTTTTCTTAAAATCAGCGCAGGTAATTTTCTTAGGACCTTTTACGCTCAGAGAAATAGTTGCAGGACCGTCGCCGTTAAGAGCAAATCTGGCTGTTTTTAGATTTAGTATTAGGTCCACAGCGTCCTCTTTAAGTCCTTTGATTGGACTAAATTCATGTTCGACGCCTTTAATTTTAACTGATTTAACGGCAGCTCCCTCAAGGGACGAAAGTAATATTCTTCTGATCGAGTTGCCGACCGTTACACCATATCCAGGAGAAAGAGGCTCGATAACAAATTGACCACTTTTCCCGTCGCTTGACACATTTTTCTCCACTTTGAGAAGGTTTAAATCAGGGAGGATATATTCCATTTTTCTCCTTTTTATTTTGAATAAAATTCTGTTATAAGCTGAACATCGAAAGCGCTAATGATTTCTTCGCCCATTGGAAGTCTTTCATAAATTACTTCCGAAGCGTCCTTACCACGCTTTATCCAGACCGGAAGGTTTTTTTCATCTGTGGTCTGTTTGTTATTTCCTATTTGGGAAATTGTATCCCCAATTTTTACGACATACGAAGGTATTGTTACTTTTTTACCATTGATCGCGATGTGGCCGTGAGAAACCATCTGCCTGGCCATATCTCTGGAAAATGCCCAACCCGCTTTAAAAACGATATTATCAATTCTACTCTCAAGCATTTGCACCAGTCTTTCTCCGGTAGCACCTTTAACTTTTCTCGCTTCAGCAAAAAACTTTCTCATCTGTTTCTCTCTAAGGCCATATATCGCTCTTGCCTTTTGCTTCTCCATCAACTGAATTGAGTAGTCGCTTCCTTTTCTTTTTCTAGCTTTTGCACCAGCTTGACCAGGAGCATAGCTTCTTCTGTTGAACGGACAAGCAGGTGAAGAACATTTGTCGCCCTTCAAAAAAAGCTTCTCACCCGACCTTCGGCACATTCTGCATCTTGCGTCTTTATTCATATTAAACTCTCCTGGGTTTTTTTGGTCTGCATCCGTTGTGTGGAACGGGCGTTTTATCTTTAATTTGGGCTATTTTAAAACCGGCAGTTCCGAAAGCTCTTGCCGCTGCGTCCCTTCCCGAGCTCACTCCGGACATAAAAATTGTAATTTCTTCAACCGCAAATTCATGCATTTTTTCTATCAATATCTTTGCGGCTTGGGTTG
>MWBO01000055.1 GCA_002071685.1 candidate division WS2 bacterium ADurb.Bin280
GTCACTTTTTCTCTTGAAGAAAGCGCTCCGTTTGGCGTGGGAATAGTTGACATAGCGAATGTCAAACTACCGTTTTTTTCGGCAATTGCAGCCGGATTTAAAGAGATGGTTTTAACTACCGGCTATATTTTTATGCTAATAATCAATCTTTTCGTCGCCCTCTTCACAGCTGGCAACGTCAGTGAAAGTGTTGCCGGTCCAGTAAAGATCTTCAATGTAACCGGTGATGCACTGAAGATGGGCTGGGGATACTTGGTCCAATTTGCGGCGCTTTTATCGATCAATGTAGCTCTCGTCAATATACTCCCCTTCCCGGCTCTTGACGGTGGAAGAGCTATATTGATTTTACTGGAGGGAATATTCAGAAGACGTGTGATAAAAGAAGATTTCGAAAACCTTTTACACACGATTGGTTTTGTAATATTGATCGGCTTGATAGCCATTATTACTTTTAAGGAGATTATTGCGCTATTATAGCGAAGGAGGATTATCAGCTATCCGATTGTTGCAGGAAATTGGAAGATGAACTTGACTCTAGCAGAGGCGATTATTTTGGGGGGACAAATCGAAAAAACCGCAGAATCAGTCAAACATCTGGAAATTGTCATAGCGCCTCCGTCGGTTTTTATTTATCCCATTTTCGAAAGATTGAAGGCGCGCCCGGACAACTTGCACTTCGCTTTACAAAATTCGATGTGGGATGACGAAGGTGCTTATACGGGTGAAATATCGCTGTCGATGGTTCGGGGAGTTTGTCGTTATGCGATTATCGGTCATAGTGAGCGAAGAAAAATATTCAAAGAGGAAAGTCGGGAAATCGCCAAAAAAGTTCTTTTTGCTCTTAGCAAAAAAATCACCCCCATTGTCTGTGTTGGGGAACAGCAGAGGTTTCATCTCGAGGATCATTATCAAAGCGAAGTTGCACGAATGAAAAAAGACGGAGGTATTTTACAAGAGATAAAAGATTCTCTTCAGCTGGTTCCCGAGAAGGAAATCGGCCGAGTTATCATCTCTTATGAGCCGATATGGGCTATCGGAACAGGAAATGCGGCTAGCGGAGCTTATGCAGCGGCAATTTGCCACATAATCAAACAACAAATGGAAGCTGACTATGGCAATAGAGCTGATGATTTACGGGTTTTGTATGGTGGATCAGTGGATAGCGCGAATTGTCGTGAGTTTATGATGCAACCTTCGATAGACGGCCTGCTTGTTGGCGGGGCTTCCCTTAAATCGTCTGAATTTGCTAAAATATGTCAAATTAGCTCAGAGGTGAAAAGTGGAAAACTCGTTTAAGCGAATAATCAGGATTCCATCAAGGCGCGAGCTACAACACGCCAATATTGAAGGTAAGCGTATCTTGGCCAGATTCGATTTTAATCTGCCCTGCGACGACGGAAGAGTGGAAGACGCCAGTAGAATCGATCTTGCCATGCCGACGATTCAATTTATACTTTCAAAAAAAGCGCTAGAGCTAAATATTATTACTCATTTTGGAAGACCCAAAGATGAAAACGATCAGCAATTTTCAACTAGTGTGATAGCAGAGGTTTTGGCTAAAAAACTGGCTCTAAAACCACCAGTTATGAAAGAAAACGAAGGAGCCAAAAGTCCGGTTTTGAAAAAATATTTTCAAATAGGTGAAAGAGTTAAATTGTTTGAGAATTTGCGCTTTGATACAAGGGAAGATGACAATAGTGCGGCCTTTGCCGATGAACTTTCCAGCTTGGGAGATATCTTTGTTCAAGATGCTTTTGCCAATATTCACAGAAACCACACCTCCATGGTGGCATTGCAAAAAAAACTTCCCACTTACGCCGGATTACTTTTAAATAAAGAGGTAAACACCCTATTTAGAATCTTGAATAATCCCGAAAGACTGTTTGTTGCCATAATCGGAGGGGCTAAAATCGAAGATAAGTTGCCAGTCATTGAAGCTCTTGCCAAAATTGCCGACTATGTGATCCTGGGCGGGATGACGGCGAACGAGTGGATTTTGTTTGACAAGCCAAGAAAGGAAAATATTTATTTTCCTACAGACGGAATTGCCAAAAGTGGATCGATAGTACCGATAAATAAAGAGACTCTCAAGGAGGGGATATTTGACATTGGTCCCCAGACAATTATGCTCTATAAAAGCATTTTGTCACCGGCAAAGACAGTTTTTTGGAACGGTAATCTTGGAATGACTGAGGAAAAAAAGTTTGCCCACGGCACAAATGAGATTGCCAGATTCATCGCTAAGCTAAAGGCAAACACTATCGCTTCGGGAGGTAATACAATTCAAGTCGTTGACGAACTTGAATTGGCAGACAATTTTAGCTTCATATCTTCCGGAGGAGGCGCTACCAGCGATTTTGTTTGTTCCAAAAAGATGCCGGCTTTAGAATTATTATTGGAGTAACCATGTCTTTAAAAGATCAATTAAAAAAATCATTTCAGGAGCGCTATGCTATGGGCGCCTTTAATTTTTATAATCTTGAGTCTCTAAAGTCCATTACGAAATCAGCCGACATCAAGGAGAAGCCGGTTTTCGCTATGGTCAGCGAAAAAGCTATTGAATATGCCGGACTTGAAGAGATCATCGAATTGACCAAAGCGGTGAAGTTGAAAACGAAAGTTGATATCTATCTCCACCTTGATCATGGAAAAGACATAGAGTTGGTCAAAAGATGTATCAAAATGGGGTTTGACAGCGTGATGTTTGACGGATCGGCGCTACCGATTGATCAAAACATTATTATTTCAAAAGATCTCTGTCGAATTGCGCACCGCAATGGGGTTGTTTTTGAAGCAGAGATTGGAAGGGTGGGTGGCAAAGAGGATAAAGTCAGTTCGGCGATTTTTAAAACCGATCCGCGTGATGCCCAAAAGTTTTTTGAAGAAGTTAAGCCGGATATGCTGGCGGTAGCTATCGGAAATGTTCATGGCCCCATAACTGCTAACGAAGAGCTTGACTTTACACTTCTGGCAAAAATCCAAGACACCATTAAAGCTCCTCTTGTTCTTCACGGATGCTCGAACCGCTTGCCTCGTGAATACAAAGTTGCTATTTCTCAAGGGATAGTCAAGATAAATATTGATACCGAACTGCGTCAGGCTTTTGTGAGAGGTGTGAGCACAGCGATCAAAAAGAAGATATCGGATCCCAGAGAAATTTTGACAATAGCAAGTGATGAAATGTCAGAGGATATCAAAGAAAAAATCGAAATTTTCTCTTGTGAAAAATTGAACTGTTAGAATTTTTATATTTGAAGTCGGCATATTTTATTGAAGAAAGCATATTTTTTGATACTATTTTTTTAGCCGTTCTAACCAAGCGCGAGGTGATTGAAATGCCCATGCCCGAAGGCGTACTGCTGATCAAGGTGATGAGAAAGGAGGGGGTGGTGCGGCGCAGGGCGATCAACTTGCCGGAAGCGCTTAAGCTCCTGGCCGAGGAGGGTGAGGCGATACAAATGCAACTCACCAATCGGTGCGACGACTGCTACGCTCACGTCGAGCGGGCAGATAAGCGTGTCTGGGGTGTGTCCGTGATCCCAGGCGGCAAGGACTGCTACCTTCCGAAGTCTCCGAGTGGCGCCCTCGATCGCGCCTACCGCATGCTGATCGAGAAGCGCGATGGAGTGGACCCTGGCTACTCGGAGACGCGCTTCAAGCCGTGATCTTCGGCCTAGTCCACGTTCTCGTGCCGCGCACCAAAGTTGGTGGTGCGCGGCACATCTTTAACGTTGCTTATTTAGTTTAAAGGTGTTATATTCGAACCTGCAAAATAATTTTTATTAATAATGAAATCTATTAAAAAACAAGCTGGAAAAAACAAAATAAAGCTAACGATAGAATTATCAAATGATGAAGTGATGGCTTATTTTGATGAGGAACTTGAATCTCTTGCCCCTTCGGTGAGCGTTCCGGGATTTAGGCCCGGCAAGGCACCGCGAGCGATGCTCATAGAATCTATCGGCCACTCCAGACTTTCAAGCTACGCTCTTGAAAAAGCGGTGAACAAGGCCTACCAAGATGCTGTCTTTGAACACAAACACGTGCCGGTGAGTCAACCTGCAATTAGTATTTCCAAGCACCCTTCTTTTTCAGACGACGGCAAAAATAACGAATTAGTTTTTGAAGTAGAGTATGACATTATTCCCGATGTGAAAATTGGAGATTATCGAAAAATAAAACTGCCAAAGAGAAAAGAGGAAAAAATTGAAGTCAGTTCTTCGGAGGTTGACGGGGTTGTCAAATATCTGCAAAGACAAAAAGCAAACCTCAAAGACAAATCCGGTGAAGCAAAAAAAGGCGACTGGTTGGAAATATCTTTTGAGGGCTCTATCAAAAATGTCAAACTGGACAAGCTAACTAGCAATAATTTACCGATTGTTTTGGGTGAAACAAAACTGATAGATGGCTTTGAAGAAAAATTGATCGGGATCAAAAAGGGAGAGGTTAGAGACTTTGATCTAAAAGTTCAGAAAGATTTTCCAGATAAAGAAGTGGCGGGAAAAACTGCCAAGTTCAAAGTTGAATGCCTAGAGATAAAAGAAATAGTTTTGCCAAAAATTGACAAAGAGTTTATTGAAGCTTTCGGTCTAAAAAGCGAGAAGGAACTGCGAACAAGAATTGAGGACTCGCTTTTTAGAGAAAAAAGAGAAAGAAGATTTAATGAGAAAAAAGTCCAAATTGCCGGTGAATTGATCAAGATAACCAAAGTTGATATTCCTGATTCATTGATAAAGGGAGAGGCCGATAGAATGAAGGCCTCGCTTGAAGAAGATCTTAAAAACAGGGGATTAACCCTAGATCAGTACCAGAAGGACTTGAAAATCGATGATAAGAAAATGCGGTCCGATCTTGAGGCGCAGGCGAAAAAGAATATAATGCTGGGCTTGGCACTGTCTGAAGTTGCAAAAGCAGAAAAGATCGACATACAAAAAAGCGAAAACGTAGATGAGCTATATCGAAGGCTGATTGAGTTGATCGAGGGTTAGCCTCTGATTAATTTTAAATTTGCCTGAAGAATGGATTTTTTTGAAACTCGCAGATTGCGCGTCATGAATCCTTTGGCGCTTATCTTGTAAATCCCCTCACTTACTAAAATATTTGCTGTTGCGGCGCTAGACAAATATAAATTTTGTTTTTTCTTTCCCGTTGAATCGGAAATTGTAAATTCTTTTTGTTTTAGCTTGACTCCTTTTTCGTCCGTGACAATGATCTTGTTATTTTTGATGTTGGTGGCGATAAGGAAGGAGGCGAAACTCGATATTAATATAAAGGCAGATGTCAGATCCATTGTGTATTTTTGGGCAAAGAAGAACAATAAGATTAAACCGAGGGATAATAATAAATATAATATTTTTGAAAAAATACAGTATCTGTAGCTTAAAGGGTTTATGAACATATCTTCTTTCGCAAAACATTCAAGCTCAATAGTCGGAGCGGATCCCTCCATTATCTCGATGCCCTTGGTTGCCTTGCTTTCAAACCCGAAATTTGATGCTTGAAGTATGTATTTGCCGGGCGGGAGGCGCAGCTTGAGAACCCCAAAAATATTCGATGAGAAAACTGCCAGTTTATTTTCTGCCTCATCAAAAATTGTCACGTCGCTAAATGGCACGCTGTTGCCATTATTGATTATTTTTATTTTCAGTCGCTCTTTGCCCTTTTTTAACCTTTTTTTCGAGAATATTTGAAAAATTATGCGACTAGGTCTCGGGGAAAAATTGAGTGAAAGATATGCCAATGCGAAAATAATTGAGTTACCGATCATTAAAACAAACATTGCGACGGCTGTGTAGCTGATCAGTGAGATTATCTGAACGAGGGTGCTGTGTGAGATCTGGTCGGATTTGGAGCTTAAAAAATAAAATAGAAAATAAGAAACTGCAAGAATTACCAAATAAAGCAATATCGGACGCCAAAAGTCATTTATATATTTGTTTTTTAACACTATTTTATTATACAGTTTTTTGTCATATTTAGTTTTTTTGATTAGGGTCGTTGATTATTTTAATAAATTCTGATTTAATTCAAATGAAAAAAATATTGGAAAAAATGTCTTATCTTATTCCGACAGTAATAGAAAAATCCCAGTTTGGGGAAAGGGCTTACGACATATATTCGCGACTTTTAAAAGAGCGGATTATCTTTTTGGGAGGTCCGATAGATGATGATGTCGCCAATTTAATTATCGCTCAGTTACTTTTTCTACAAAGCGAATCTGACGTTGAAGATGTTAAGCTCTACATCAATTCTCCCGGAGGATCTGTCACGGCCACCCTCGCAATCTTGGACACCATGAATCACATCAAGCCGGATGTCGCGACTGTTTGTGTTGGTCAGGCGGCCAGTGGTGCGGCAGTACTTCTTTCAAGTGGGGCGAAAAAGAAAAGATTTGCACTCCCAAATTCAAGAATTATGATTCACCAGCCCCTTGGCGGAGTTGAGGGTCAGGCGACTGATATTCAGATTCATGCAGAAGAAATTATTAAGATAAAGAATCTGCTCAATGAAATATTGAGTAAAACAAGCGGAAAAAATAAAAAGCAGATCGAACAGGATACGGAGAGAGATCGTTTTATGACTGCCAAGCAAGCTCTTGAATATGGAATAATAGATAAGGTGATTGACTAAAATGACTGTAAAAGAAATCTTTGATTTAGCTATTCAAACAGGTATTAAAAATGACCCGCGTGGCGCTGATGAAATCAAGCGTCTTTTGGAGGAAAGTAAAAAGGATTTTGACGATCTGTCAAAGAGCGAGAAGGAAGAATTTGATCAGCAAAAACTAACCAATCCTTATTCTGACAGCAGATTTCTTTGTGGTGATCAAAGAAAAAAGGTAAAGAGAGTTCTTGTGGGCATAGATATTGGAACTGAAGAGGTTTTGCTTGCAAGAGAGCTCGAGAGAATGGGTAAGCCGATCGATTTAATCATCGCTCATCATCCTGAGGGAAGAGCGCTGGCTGATTTGCACGAGGTCATGGACTTGCAGACCTCAGTGCTTTCTCGAGCGGGAATTCCCGAAAATATTGCAGAAGGAATTATTAGGGAACAGCTTGAAGATGTCTCAAGAAAGATATCTCCGGCAAATCATTATAAGAGCGTCATGGCAGCCGAACTACTTGGCGTTAGTATGATTAATATTCATACGCCGGCGGACAATTGCGTTTGGAGATTTGTCGATAATTTACTTGAAAAGAAAAATCCGCGCAAAATCTCGGATATTATAAATGTCTTAAAAACAATTCCCGAATATAAAGAGGCGGTCATGCTCGGTAGCGGACCAAAAATATTTTCCGGAAATGAAAAGAACCGTTGCGGAAAAATTGTTGTTTCGGGCATGACGGGTGGGACTCACGGAAAAGGAAGTGAAAAAATTTATGAACGGATGGGGCATTACGGCATTGGAACGGTTATCGCCATGCACGTTGGCGAGGAAGATCGAAACGAAGCCATCAAACACTATGTAAATATCGTGGTTGCCGGACACATCGCCTCTGACTCTTTGGGGTTGAATATTATTTTAGATTCTTTGGAAAAAAAAGGTATCGAAATTGTTGCTTGTTCAGGTTTTATAAGAAATTCAAGAGCAAAATAGACAAATAAATTATTTTTTCTTTTGTTATAATCTGCTGTCGGTGTCTAGTGCCGATTTTTTTGTGTCAAAGCGAGAAGGGGTGATCTGCTGTGTCGACCCGGTAAGGTGAGGTTGTTTGCAGGTGAAGAAGCGAGGGCAATTGTGGTTTTCCCGGTTTCGAGAGGCGTGCGCCGGAAATTGTCTGCAAGGGTTGTTCGAGGAAGATGACTGACCCCAAGGAGGTGTTCGCTCGACTCGATCGGCAAAGGCGCGAGGCCTTCAAGAGGATTGAGCAACGTGTTGATGGCAGGTCGGTCTGGGACAGGGAGGCGCTGAAGGTGTTTGACTGCGAACTCTACGACACCTTCAATCGCAAGTTACCCGCACCCAGGCCGGGCCAAACGGTGGCGCAATATTGCGCCGATCGCAGAGTGGTCAGGCGGAGAGGGTATCACGAGACCCTCGGCGACTTCCTGTCTTGGCGCTTCAAGGAGCAGGTGGGGATCGCGGAGAGGGCGGCCCGCCTGATTCTCGTCTCAAAACCTGCGGAAATGCTGACAGAGTTCGGCTAGGCAGTGGTAGAGGGGGGTGGCTCGGAGAAGCGCGAAGTCGTCTTCCCTTTTCAAACATATTGACAGGAGTCAAACGAAAATGTACTGTTTTGTCGTTAATCGAGCGTAGGCTCCATTGTTGTTTTACATAATCATGCTCGGGGGTGACTTTGGCAGTATTGCTGTGAAGTAGCGCTCGAAGCGCTCATCCATGTCCGAAGAAAGGGGGCTTGGCTTGTTCTCGGTCTGGAGCAGATTCAAACAGAGTCGGGCGCGAGTGCACTTTCCAGATGCGCTCGCGGATGAGTCGGTACTGGATTTCATTCTAAGGAAAAGAGAGGAGGCCCCTGAGCAAATACGCCACCAGGTCGTGCGCGATTTGCTGAAAGTGGTCGGCGCGACCGAGAATGAGCTTGTTCAGCTCTGCCTGACGCTCCGCGGTGATCGCAATCGCTGGAGAGTAGAGGCAAGGTCTGTCCCCGGCTTCAAGCATGTAAGCCCCGGGGTGACGCTCGGTGCGTATGTGCGCTCAAAGTGTCAGAACCCGAACTGTAGTACGAGCGAGATCATTGATCTTCTGGGATTCAGGAACTTTGAGTCGCTCTGTGAGGCAGTTGGGGTTTCGCCACCGAGAACCTTTGTTCAGACTGACGTAAATCATGGCGCATTACTGCGCCAACCAAGGAGGGCGTCGATGGAACAGACAGACCCGCGCAAGAGGGCACAGGTTTTTCTGCAAACCCCTGTCAACAAGCTCCCAGACGTGATGGAGATGTTGCAGGGTTCGGGCAGGCCGGAGCCCGAGGGCGAAGAGACTCTCGCAAGGTACATCAGTCGCATCGCTCCGACGGACAACACCTTGCGAGGGATGGTCGCGAGTGTTCTCGACCTTCCAGTAGGTTCGCTGAACGCCGAGAACGGTCACTCGGCACCCCAGGATCCGAAAACCGAAAGCGACCGCTCGGCGGCGCCACGGCAGAAGAAGAACGAGCCGAAGTGCGCGGGTCCCGATCTCGCTGGTCCTGAAGTCAAGCGGTGGTGGGAACAGGAGAACGATCTCGAGTTCCCCGAAGGCGTCGTAGTGGGCAGTGGCTCGAGAATCTCCGTGCTAGTTGAAGTCGCTCGCAACCAGCCAGAGGGCGGTCGGACGAGCTTCTTGCGGGAGTTCGTTGAGCTCAACAAAGCCGTCTTGCCGTCGGCAACGACGGTTCACGCCCTCGTGCCAATGCGAGTAGGGCCACCGGTCGCGGGCCTGTCGCAAAGGCGAGGGCCGATAAGCCCAAAAAGCCAGAGGTCGCACCTGTTGCTGTCGAGCCCGATGTGACAACCGAGGCGACACCTCGCCCGGTCCCGATCCAAGCTGGTTCACACGACGTCATGTTCGCGCAGGTTGTCGCATACACTAACATGACGGTTCAGTCGTTGGTCGCGCTCATTCAGGAGGCCGGTCTGGCCTCTGAGTTGCTTCGACACTGTGCCATCCGTGGAGCAGCCGCGGAGATCGAGCGGATCTGCGACGAGTGATCGTGCAACGAGTGATCGCCATGAAGTAAATCCGGGCACCCCCCGTCGGGGTGCCCGCTGTCGTTTAAAATCACTTCTTTTTAAGATAAGATGAAATTGTGAAATCCATTTTTGAAAAAATCAATACCGCTCTGCTTCCCTTTTTTTGGCCAATTATTATTTTGACTGGCTATTTATTCGGAACTTTCGCCTATTTTATTATTTTTAGAAATAATAAGATCGAGGATTTTCTGGGATCTGATTTGCTTGGAACTTCAAGGATTTTTCTTGTTTTATTTTTAGTTTTTTTTATATCATTATTTATTTTCTTAGGTTTTCGATATAGGGAGGCGGTCAAGACAAGGATCTTGCCGATTGCAATCCTTTCCTTGGGTATATTTCTTATTATGAAATACAGAGGAGGGGACGGCGGTGAGTATGTTTTCTTCGTCTATTTGTCATTTTTGCTCGCCTATATTTTATCTTTTACCGTTTTTGAAAAATTAGATGAAAAAATAAAAAATTATCGAAAAATTTTATTTATCGCACTCGCCTCTTTCTTTGTGATTTTTTCCTTTTATAGCATTTTCAAACACATAAAGCTTGAGTCAACCGATTTTGATTTGGGGATATTCACTCAAGCGATGTATAAATTTTCCCGTTTTGATTTTTCAGAAAATACAGTCAGGACTGTCTCTCACATTTGGGGTGATCACTTTCACCCGATTCTTTTCCCGGTCAGTTTCCCAATGCTTGTTTTTCCGAGGGCGGAAACAATATTAATAATTCAAGCATTTTTTGTTTGTTTAGCAGGCATTCCCCTTTATTTAATTGCCAGAGAAATTTTGAAAAATAGGTTTGCTTCTCTTGCTATTGTCTTTGCCTTTCTGTTTTTTGCCGGTGTGCAAAAAGCCGTTGATTTTGACTTTCACGAAATAGCACTGATGCCTTTTTTCTTCTTTACAAGCTTTTATTTAATGCTTAAAAAAAATTGGCTGTGGTATTTCTTGAGTCTGATTCCCCTACTTGCATGTAAAGAGGATATTGCTATTTTGGTCGTTTTTTTGGGGCTTTATATGATTGTTTTCAGGCGCGAATGGCGAGCCGGCGCTCTTACAATTTTGATATCTGCTCTATGGTTTGCTCTTGCGGTCATGGTGATCATCCCCGCCCTTGGCCCAGAGGGTTTCATTTATTTTCAGTATTCAACTATCGGCGCTACTCCCAAGGAAGCGATCGTTAGCTTGCTTACCAATCCTCTCCATGCCCTTCAGGCGATGTATGACCATCCTTTCAAAATAAAAACGGTCTGGACACATTTGAGCTCTTTCGGTTTTCTTCCACTTCTCTCTCCCGCTTCTTTGTTCTTGGTACTGCCGGCGGTTGGCGAAGCATTGCTAAATGACAATATTTTGCGCTGGAGCGGTAATCACTATGGGATGTTGGCCGCACCAATGCTTGCCATTTCGGCGACATATGGCATTTTCAATATCAATTATATTTTTGGTTCATATTTTGCAAAAAACAATTTGCTTAAGTTTTTGGCAATCTTTGTTGTTGTTTGTTCATTTATAGTTTCGCAAAGCGATCGAACTATTTTCGAGAGATTGATGGAACCAGGCTTTTATCGTCTTCCGCAGGCCTATTTTGATATCAAAGAACTTGGCCGAGAAATTCCTCAAGATGCGCATTTAAGTACTCAACAAAACATCGTTCCTCAATTTGCCTCAAGAGATTTCATCTACGGATATCCAGGAAATAAATTTGAACAATCCCGCAAGATGGATTATTACCTTTTGTCTGTCGATGCATCGATATCTACAGATGCCCAAGATGAATTAAGGAAAAAAATAAAATCTATCGATGAGCTGGAAAATTTTCTTGTCAATCGCGCTGATTATGGCCTTTATAAAAAAATTAATGGCTCGTATTTACTAAAGCGAGGATTCAAAAGCGATCCATCGCAATTGAAAAAGGCACTCGCCGAGCTAAGCGAGCAAAGAATTGTTTTTGCTTCAAAGATAATTCCTGTGGAGTAAAAAAATGAAAAAAGATTGCGTATTTTGTAGGATTGTTGGAAAAGAATTGCCCTCCCATTTAGTATATGAAGACGACAAAGTCTCTGCTTTTCTTGATATTAATCCGGTCAGTCTCGGTCACACTCTGATCGTGCCAAAAGAGCATTATGCCGATCTGCTACAAACTCCGGACGAAGTGGCCGGCCACATGATGATGGTGGCCAAAAAAATTTCACACTCACTTGAAGAGACGGTTGGTGCCGACGGTTTCAATTTAGGCTTAAATAATGGTGAGACCGCTGGGCAGGTGGTGGATCATCTCCATCTTCACGTCATGCCTAGATTTAAAAACGACGGTCTCAAATTGTGGCCGGGTAAGCAAGTAGATCCAGAAAACCTCGAGAAGATTGCCAAAAGGATGCGATCTTTTATAAGGAAGGACTAAATATGTTTGAAAATTTCCCAAAAGATTTTTTTTGGGGGGCAAGCACATCGTCTCATCAAGTCGAGGGGGGCAACGATAATAATTGGACACAGTTTGAAAAAGAAAATGCCCAACTCCTAGCCGACAATGCTTCCAAGACAAGTTTCTTTTTGGATGAAAATGCGCGACAGGCGAGAAAGGTGGAAAATTATATAAGTGGTGACGCCTGTGATCACTACAATCTTTTTGAAAATGATATTTATCTATCCAACAAACTTGGCTTGAACGCTTATAGGTTTTCTATAGAGTGGTCTCGGATCGAGCCGCAAAAGGGGATGTTTGACAAAGAAGCTATTGCCCATTACAAAAAAATGATCAGAGTTTTAAGGGCATATAAAATGGAGCCGTTTGTGACTATTTGGCACTGGACTTTGCCGAAGTGGTTTGCAGACCAAGGTGCTTTTCAAAAGCGAAAGAACATCAAATATTTCTTAAGATTTGTAAAAAAAATCAGCTTGGAAATGGGTCAAGATGTTAAATATTTCATCACCTTAAACGAACCCGAAGTTTACAGTGCAAATTCGTATTTTACAGGTAAATGGCCACCGCAAAAGAAGGGAATATTAAATTATTCCAGAGTTTTAAATAATCTGATCATCGCTCACGTTGGCGCCTATGCAATAATAAAAAAAGAAAATCCTTCGGCAATGGTGGGTATCGCCAAAAATAATAATTATTTCCAAGTAGCAAGTAAAACTTTTTTCAATAGAGTGCTTAAAAAAATCGCGGATAAATATTGGAACGATTATTTCTTGAAAAAAATATCGTCTTTTCAAGATTTTATCGGACTGAATTATTACTTTAGAAATACAATTGATGGGTGGTATTTCAGAAACAAGAATTCGAAAACCTCCGACCTTGGCTGGGATCTCTACCCAGAGGGTATTTTCAATGTCCTTGAGGATCTCAAGAAGTATAAAAAGCCGATTTTCATAACGGAAAACGGACTGGCGGACGCCAAAGATAGATATCGAAAATGGTTTATCAATCAAACTGTAAAAAGTATCGACAAAGCGCTTGAGGCCGGTGTTGACGTGCGTGGTTACTTACATTGGTCGTTGCTTGATAATTTCGAATGGGCCGAAGGTTTTTGGCCAAGATTTGGGCTCATTGAAGTAGATTACAAAACGCAGAAAAGAGAATTTAGGCCAAGCGCTCTCCATTACGGCAAAATAATCTCGTCTTTTAAACGTAAAAAATCTTTAAAGACAGAGAAGTAAGGGTTTATTTTAAACCAAAAAGTGATATTGTTTATTCAGGAGAATTTATGGAGAAAAGTGTCAACGAAGAGCAGGTTAAAAGAGATCATTTAAGCACCTGGCAAGAAAAGGGCTTTGATCCCTTCCCTTCTCAAGTGGAGAGGGATTGCGACATTGCCTCGACCAAAGAAAAAGTCGATCAAGAAGCCAAGATTGCCGGTAGAATAATGTCTTTCCGGCGTCACGGCAAATCAACTTTCGCCGATCTTCAGGATGAAAGTGGTAAAATCCAGCTTTATTTTAAGGCGGACAATTTAAACGAGAATTACGAGCAACTTGATCTTTTGGACACCGGTGATTTTATTTCGGTTGCCGGAGAGATTTTTGTAACCAAGATGGGCGAGACTACCTTGATGGTTCGATCGTTCGCCCTGATTTCAAAGTCTTTGGAGCCATTGCCCGCATCGTGGTTCGGTCTCAAGGATGTTGAAACGAGATTTAGAAGAAGATTTTTGGATTTATTGGTCAATGAAAAGGCCAAGGAGACACTGAAGATTAGGGCAAAGGTTATTTCGTTTTTTAGAAAATACATGGAGAGTGAGGGTTTTTTGGAGCTTGAAACGCCCATCTTGCAACCCATTCCGGGGGGTGCATCGGCCAAGCCCTTCGTCACTCATTATAATATTTTGGAGCATGATTTTTTTCTTAGAATTGCGCCAGAGCTGTATCTAAAAAGATTGGTCGTGGGAGGTTTTGAAAAAGTCTATGAGATCGGCAGGGCTTTCCGTAACGAAGGACTTTCCCACATGCACAATCCCGAATTCACTATTTTTGAATTTTATTGGGCATACAAGGACTACCAATTTCTGATGGACTTTAGTGAAAAAATGATTTGTCAGGCAATTGAAGATATTAAAGGATCACGAGAGATCGAGTATCAGGGCAAGACGATCAAATTTGAGCCGCCCTTTCCCAGAATCACCCTCCGAGATCTAATTTTGCAAGATTGTCAGATTGATATTGATCAGCACAAAGATTTTGATTCTCTCAAGCAAGCAATTGGTGATCAAGGGATTGATTTGAGAATGGAAGATATTTTCAATTGGGCCAAGCTCGTAGATGAGCTTTACAAGAAAGTCTCGAGACCAAAAATATGGGACCCGATTTTCGTGATAGATTATCCCTCCGAGCTCATTCCGCTGGCAAAAAAGAAAGCTGATGATCAAAGTAAGGTTGCTGTTTTTCAATTGGTTTGTGGCGGAGGCGTCGAAGTGATAAAGGCCTATAACGAACTCAATGACCCGATAGATCAAAAAAACCGTTTGATGGAGCAGGCAAAAATGAGAGAAGATGGCTGGGAAGAGGGGCAGTGGTTTGACGGCAATTTTGTCGATGCTCTTGAGGTTGGCATGCCTCCGACTGCCGGCTGGGGGATGGGTATCGACAGATTCTTGATGCTTTTAACAGATAATTATTCGATAAAAGAAGTGATTCCATTTCCGACATTGAGACCTTTGGAAAATGAGGAGGGTATAAGTGAAAACATCGTATAAATTGGGTTTGAGTTTCGGAAGTGTTTCCGGCGTCATTTCGACCCTTGGCTTGATGGTGGGCCTTGAATCAGGCACACAATCTAAGATGGCAGTCATTGGCGGAATAATTATGATTGCCATTGCCGACTCTTTTTCCGATGCCCTTTCAATGCATGTATCAGAGGAGTCACAAAGGGATAAGAAACAAGATTTTATTTGGCAGGTGACGATAGCGACCTTTATTAGCAAAATCGCCATTGCTTTTTCGTTTATTATTCCCTTTTTATTTTTTGAGGTTACCTCGGCAATTATTTTTAATATTATCTGGGGTTTGACATTGGTTGCTCTGATAAATTATTATGTGGCGAAATCAAGAATGAGTCGCCCATGGGGGCTAATCATAGAGCACTTATTGATTGCTATCTGTGTCATTATAATAACCTATTTGACCGGAATGCTAGTGAGAGATTATTTAATTTCGCTATAATATAAATATGTTTAATGTGGTATTGATATTGGGATTACTTACAGTAGTGGCTATTATTGTTCAGATATTTTTGGGGAAGAGCGGGCCAAGTGGCAAAAGGTCTCACATCAATTATTTTTGGATTGTCGTTGTAGTGCTGGCACTTGTTCATATAATTTTAGCAATAAGTCTTTATGGAAATTGATTGCTTATATTGCCAAGAAGGAAAGGTCGATGAGAATGTAGCACGGCTAAATGCGGCCATGGTTGTGATTATGTCGATTTTGTTTATCTTCACCACAAGCTTGAATTACGCCTTGGTGATTTTGGTTTTTGATTTTTTCGTCAAAGTCTTCGCTCATCCCCGCTATGCCCCGACCAGTTATTTCAGTAGATACATACTTCATTCATTCAAAATTAAACCCAAACCAATATTTGCCCCACCCAAGCTTTTTGCCGCAAAGGTCGGGCTTGTTTTTTCTCTTTCGACATTTATTCTTTATTTGGTCGGTTTTGAGATGGCCTCCTATATTGTTTGTTCGCTGTTGGCAATTTTTGCATTTCTTGAAGCCTCGATTAAATTTTGCATGGGTTGTTGGCTCTATTCATATCTAAATAAAATTCGTTCATCTAATTAATTTTTTGCCTTGGCAAAACTCTTGATTATTTTTTGATTTTAGATAATATTTTTTTACGTTTTGGCAACACGTAAGTCGGGAGGAAGCATGTACGACAGACAGCAGCAGTGGGAAAAAGGAAGCAGCGCGATCGTAGCAATTATCGAGAAAGGGGTTCGCAGTTATTTCGAAAGTATCGAGGCTGAGCGAGCATTCCACCTTGACGACTTGGTCTTGCGCTGTATGGATGGGCGCACGCCGGGCGGAGTTCATCTAGCCGGGTCGGGCGTGCTGCTAGGATTGGAAGGGGCGCGAAGCTTTGCGAAGGAAGTTGAGCGCTACGGGCGCCTTGAAGCGATCACCTACCACAAGGACTGTGGCGCGGCGATCGCAGTGGCGAAAGAAAAAGGAGGCGACCCCTTTGAGCTTGCCAAGACTTTCTCGACCGAGCTTGCCAAGTCCCTTGGAATCGAGGCCGTCTACGAGGTGGAGAACGATGGATGGGAAGGTTTCCATCACGAGCGGGTCATTTACTACGACGGCACCGGCAGGTTTGACTGGAAGAGAGTGAGGGGTCTTCCTATCGGCTTCGTAATCTCAAGAGCCTACCTCGGGTTCGACATCGAATACGCCAAGAAAGAACTCGAGATCGCTGCGGGAATTGCCCTTACGCCTCATAACGAAGGTGGGCACGGCTTCGGCGAGCTTTTCAACGAGAAGTTACCCCTGCTTGTGATCGCTCTGTCACAGGAGCGCAGCGAACTGGGGCGACTCGAGCAGGAGGCGCGAGAAGTGATCGCCAGTCTCGGCAAAGATAGCTCGCGCGTTCGTGTGATGGGCTATCACAAAACCAAAGCGTAAACCTGGGGCGGGCAC
>MWBO01000056.1 GCA_002071685.1 candidate division WS2 bacterium ADurb.Bin280
TGATTTCTTTGTCGGCAAATCTCGTTGGGGGGCGAGATTTGCCGACAAAAACACGCCGAGCAAAGCGAGGTGGAACATTCAGCAATTTGATTCCCGCTTTCGCTATTCAGCTTCGGACGGGCAGGCAAAATAGGTTCGAGCTTCGTCGAGCAAGTTCGACCACACTTCGTCAGCCTTGGGCTGACTACGCGTGGCAGGCCAACTTAGTGCCGGATAAGGGCGGACTTTGCGTGGCAAACATTTAAGATGAAAGCCAATATAGAAAAAGGTCGGTATAGACACTATAAGGGAGGACTATATCAGGTTCTTGGGACTGGGTATGACGAGAAAAATCAGAGGGAATATGTTATTTATAAAATGTTATATTCAACGAAGGATTATCCCAAGGGCACGATTTGGTTAAGGGAATTGGGTGACTTTTGCTCGATGGTAGAAGTTGAGGGAGAAAAAGTAAAAAGATATAGTTATTTAGGGAAAAGATCTTAAGCGGGTATCGTATAGCGGTTATTATATCAGTTTTCCAAACTGAGGATACGGGTTCGACTCCCGTTACCCGCTCCAAAGTAAAATATGCGCCCTTAGCTCAGCTGGATAGAGCGACTCCCTTCTAAGGAGTAGGTCGCAGGTTCGAATCCTGCAGGGCGTACCATCTTTTTAAAAAAGGGCACAAGGGGCCTTTTTTTAAGTTAAAATTAAGAAAAGCTTGCTATATTAAAATTATGAGAATTTTGATTATTGAAGATGACTTTAAGATCGCTAGAGCGATCAAAAAGGGTCTGGAGCAAGAAACCTATGCTGTAGATATTTCTTCCGATGGTTCTGATGGCTTCGGTCAGGCGAACACTATAGACTATGACTTGATTATTCTCGATAGAATGTTGCCGGAAATGGATGGCATAGAGATTTGTCGGAGTCTGCGAAAAAACGGGAAAACCACACCTATTATTATGTTGACCGCTAAATCCCAGATAAAAGACAGGGTGGAGGGACTGGATTGCGGTGCGGACGACTATCTTGTTAAGCCGTTTTCTTTTGAAGAGTTGGTGGCGAGAATCAGAGCGCTGCTTAGGCGCCCGAGCGATCTTAAAGAATCTGTAGTACGAGTTGCAGATTTGTCCCTTGACCCTATACTTTTAACGGTGGAGAGGGGCGGTAGGGAGGTTAATCTTTCAGCGAAAGAATTTGCCCTGCTTGAATATTTAATGCGAAATGAAGGAAGAGTTTTGACGAAAGATAATATTATTTCTCATGTTTGGGACTATGACGCGGATATATTGCCAAATACTCTTGAAGTTTTCATCGGCAGTTTGCGGTCAAAAATTGATAAACCGTTTGAGGGCGAACCACTTATAAAAACAGTTAGAGGCTTTGGATATAAAATCGATGCAGATACCAAAAATTAACAAACTTAAAATATCCGAATTTGAAAAAGCAGCTATTAAGCTGTCAATTTTTTATGTTTTTATAGTAATGACCATTTCGATCAGCTTTTCAGTTATTATCTTTAATGTTTCCAGTATAGAGTTAACCAGAGGTATCGGAAGAACTTTTAGGTATTTGGACCAAGCGGCTCCGGAAAGGATTTTTCCCAGCCAAAGCGAGCTTGAAATCGCCAGAATAAATCAGATAGAGCAGATAAATAAAAGCCTAAAAGATAAACTTACTTTTTTGAATCTCTTGATTCTGCTTCTTTCATCTTCAATATGCTATTTTCTTGCCAAAAAAACGCTTCATCCCCTCGAGCTTGCGATGGAAGCGCAAAGCAGATTTTCGTCAGATGTCAGTCATGAGCTTAGGACGCCGCTGGCAGCGATGCGAACCCAGATCGAAGTGGCTCTTAGGAATAAAGATACATCAAAATCTGAAGCAAGGGATTTGCTAAAAAGCAATTTAGAGGAAATCGCAAAACTCGAGAATTTATCTGGTGTACTTCTTAGATTAGAAAACCGAAAATTAAAAGACTTTGAGTTTTCCAAGGTGGATTTGTCGGAAGTGGTAACGGGGGCTTACCAGAAATTAGAAGCATTATCTTCGGAAAAGAAAATAGTTTTTTCAAATGATTTACACAGCATTTTTGTGCAGGGTGACGAGGAGGCGCTTGTAGAGCTCTTTGTAATTCTTATTGATAACGCCATAAAATATAGCGATGATGGTAAAAAAGTCGAAATTAAAATAGGATCAACTCATGGCAAAGGATTCGTATCGATAAAAGATTATGGCAAAGGGATAAAAGCATCAGATCTGCCAAGGGTTTTTGAGAGATTTTATCGAGGTGACTTTTCGAGGTCGAAAAATAAAATTGATGGATATGGCTTGGGGCTCTCACTTGCAAAACAAATTGCTGATATGCACAAAGCGAAAATTGAGGTTATAAGCGAAGTAGGCAAGGGAAGCGAATTTATAGTTCGTTTTTAAGCATATTTTAAGATTGTAGCGATAGAATTGTTCTAAAGATAATTTTTTGAAAGGTGGTGAGTGAGATGAGAAACAAGAAAATCATAGTTCCAGCGATAGCCCTAGGGGCAATCATTCTCGGAACTTCAGTGTACGTTACCGGCGCATTGGCATTTCAAGGTCCAAGCGAGGAACGCAGAAGCGAGATGGCTCAAGAACTATCGGACAAACTGGGGATAGAGAAAGATAAAGTTGCTACAGCCATGGATGAGATTAGATCTGAAAGACGCGAGGCGAGAGAAGCCGAGGTATCGAGTAAGCTCGACGAAGCGGTGGCCGATGGTGTCATTACCGCGCAGCAGAAACAACAAATTCTTGATAAGCAGGTCGAACTTCGAGGCCAGGGCGGAAAAAATCGCGAAGAGATGCAGCAGTGGTTTGAGGATAATGGCATAGACTCCGACAAGATTCACGACTACATCGGATTTGGCGGTGGCATGGGGCGCGGCAGAGGTACCGGACGTACCTTGAGCGAGTAAAGTAGCCCTATAACTTCAAACAGCCCCGCCCCCTCGGGGCTGTTTGGGTTTTAACCTTGAAAAAAAAGGGTTTTTTAGCTAGAATTTACGAGTAATGGTGGTCATAGTTTAATGGTAAAACACTAGCCTGTGGAGCTGGATTTGAGAGTTCGATTCTCTCTGGCCACCCCATTAATATGAATTATAAATTTTGTCCCAAATGTGCAGGGAAGCTTGAAGAAAAAGCAAATCACGAGGGAGTGATCCATCCGACGTGCAGTAAATGCGGTTTTGTTTTTTATCAAAATTCCAAGCCGACTGCTTCGCCAGTGATTCTAAATGACAAAGACGAGGTTTTGCTTGTGAAAAGGGCCATCGAACCCCATTTTGGCAAATGGGATTTACCGGGGGGATTTTTGGAAAATGGCGAAGAGCTGATAGTCGGACTCAAGCGTGAAGCGCGCGAAGAGTTGGGAGTCGAAATAGAACCTTTGGGTATAATATCTATTTTCGTGGATAAATACGGCTATGCAAAGGGAGATTTCTTTACATTTAACGTTTTTGTAAAATCACGACTGAAAAGTTCGAAAATAAAACTTGATTCAGAAAATTCCGATTTCGGATGGTTCGCCAAAGAAAATGTTCCTTGGGGGGATCTTGCTTTTGCCAATACGACAATCGCCCTAAAAACTCTTTATAATCTTCCCGGCGGCAGAGAAATTTTGGGATAGCTTTTGTCGCCACGAACAATCGCTAATTCGAACTACTAATATCTTTATTTCGGGTTGAAAACGTGTTATATTTCATCTGTAAGTTTTTGGATATATTTTAAGTTGCCCTCGTAGCTCAACTGGATAGAGCGCCACGCTTCGGACGTGGAGGTTGTGGGCTTTCGCGGGCGGAACGCGAAAGAGCCGGACCCCGAGCAGAGTCGAGGGGGAGGCGGGGTCGCGATCCGAACCAGTCACAAGGTGACCGCTTCGAGGCAGGTGAGGAATCGTGACCGAGTCCTGCGGCAGGACATTAAAATTGAGAATGCCCCTGTAGCTCAACTGGATAGAGCGCCACGCTTCGGACGTGGAGGTTGTGGGTTCGAGTCCTGCCGGGGGTACCAGTAACAATATGAGATTTGGGCCATTAGCTCAGTGGTAGAGCAGAGGACTCTTAATCCTCGTGTCGTGGGTTCGAGCCCCACATGGCCCTCCAAACCTATTTCGCCTCTGGCGAAGAGGTTTGCCCTCCGTAGCTTTAGCGAAGGATGGGCGCCAAATTTCGCCTCTGGCGAAGAGGTTTGTCAAAAAGACCAAGGGAGTCTTTTTTTGTAACTTGCTAATTAATATGAAGAAAGTAATTGTTTTTGGCAGTTTTGACCCGCTCCACAAAGGGCATCTTAATTTTTTTAAGCAGGCAAAAGACCTTGGGAACTTTTTGACTGTTGTGGTGGCGCGTGATGAAAACATTCGCAATTTAAAAAAACACCAGCCGCTTTTTGACGAACAAAATCGTTTGGAAAAAGTTAAGAAACAGCCGATTGTGGATGAAGCAATTCTTGGCGACAAAATTGGTGAATATGCAGTCTTGAATAAAATTGATCCGGATATAATTGCCATCGGCTATGACCAGAAGATTCCCGAAGGGTTGAAAAATCAACTCAAAAAGTATAAAATTGTCACGTTGAAACCATACAAGAGCGATATTTATAAGTCGAGCTTGCTCAAAGAGTAAAAAACAGTTGGTGGCCCCATCATCTAGTGGTCAGGATACCAGGTTTTCATCCTGGACACCGGGGTTCGACTCCCCGTGGGGTCACCAACTGTTTTTTAATCGCAAGACCGCTTCGCATTTTTACCCCTTGCTATATGGCTAGCTATAAAGCGATCTCTTCAAAATGTGGTTGACACATACTTTTTTTGATAAAATATAAAAAAAGGAAGGTGTTTATGGCTTTAAGTCAGGAAAATAGAGAATCGTGGAGAGATGTGGTTCCGGTTTTGCTTTTGATATATATACCTCCGGTGGGTGCTATCTTGATGTGGATTATCTCGAGGTGGTCTAGCTTGACCAAGTGGATAATTACGGCGGTTGTTATAATGCAGCTGGGAATATTGGGCTACACTAGCTTTAATGTGTATAAGTTTGTTAGATATCAGAAGTACTTTGCTCCAGTTCTGGCTGTTCAGCAAGCTCTTGATATTTACGGGATTCAAAACGGCAAGTATCCTACCAAGTTAACCGAACTAGTGCCTAAGTATATTGAAGAAATCCCAGGGGACAAAAGCATTACTTACAATCAATCAGAAGAAGGAAAAAATTATTCTCTCAAAGCGACTGTCGAGGGCAAGGAGGTAGAGCTTCGACCTTCCTTCACGCAACTTCCTCAACGCGACTAGATATTTTTGCGCAAATAAGTTCATCTGTTTGAACTTCGTCTATTGAACTTGACGCATCGATGAGGTAGAATTTTCTTTCATGAATAAGTTCAAACTATCTTCAAAATTTAATCCTGCCGGTTCGCAGGTTGAGGCGATTACAAATCTTGCGAGAAACATAGAAACTGGTGTGAAAAACCAGGTTCTTTTGGGTGTAACCGGTAGCGGAAAAACATTCACCGTCGCCAATGTTATAGAAAAAGTTCAAAAACCCACTCTGGTAATTGCTCATAACAAGACTTTGGCCGCTCAACTGACGCAAGAATTTCGAGAATTTTTCCCAAATAATGCAGTCGAATATTTTGTCTCGTATTATGATTATTATCAGCCCGAGGCTTACTTAAAAAATTCCGATACATACATAGAGAAAGAAGCGACTGTTAACGAAGAAATCGACAGGTTGAGGAATTCTGCAACTACTTCTTTGATGCTTAGAAAGGATGTTGTCGTAATTGCCTCCGTGTCTTGTATTTACGGACTTGGATCTCCTGAATTTTACAAACAGATATTACAAACTATAAAAACTGGTGACGAAATTCCCAGAGAAAGCATTATTCGCTCGCTGGTAGATCTGCAGTATGTTCGAAATGACGTACAAATAAGTCGTGGTAATTTTAGAGTTAGGGGGCGAAATATCGAATTTATGCCGGCTGACAAAGAGGTGATCATTCGTATTTCGTATGAGGATGACAGAATATCGTCAATAGACGTTTTGGATGTTCTCAGTCGCGAGGTCATCGAGAGATTAAATGAACTGACGATTTTTCCTGCCAAGCACTATGTTATGCCGAAGTCGGTTATCGACGAGGCAGTTACAAAAATTGAAAGAGATTTAGAGAAGCAGTTAAAAATTTTCAGAAATGAAAATAAAATTATAGAGGCCGAAAGACTATCCAGGAGATCCCGATATGATATAGAGATGATTAAAGAGGTCGGATATTGTAATGGTATAGAAAATTACTCAAGGTATTTTGAAAATAGAGAGGCTGGTTCTCGACCCTTTACCCTCATTGATTATTTTAAAAATAATTTTGGCAATGATTTTTTGCTTGTTATAGATGAGTCTCACGTCACAGTTCCGCAGATTGGGGCGATGTACGAGGGCGATAAGAGTCGAAAGGACGCTCTTGTGGAATATGGCTTCCGCCTTCCCTCTTCTCGCGACAATAGACCACTGAAATTCAAAGAGTTTGAGCAAATGATGCCTCAGACAATTTTTATGAGCGCCACGCCTGCAAAATATGAAAAGGAAGTGTCTGAGGGTCGTGTGGTTGAGCAGATTGTAAGACCGACTGGCCTTGTCGATCCGCAAATCGATGTTAGACCGACTAAGGGGCAGATTGCGGATCTAGAAAGTGAAATAACCCAAAGAATCGCTCGCACCGAGAGGGTCTTGGTGACTACACTCACGAAAAAAATGGCCGAAGATTTAACGGCGTACCTTGAGGAAAAAAATATAAAAGTCAGATATTTACACAGTGATGTAGAAACTTTAAACAGGATTAGACTTCTTAAGGACTTAAGGCTTGGAAAATTTGACGTTTTAGTCGGAGTTAACTTGCTAAGAGAGGGTCTCGACTTGCCGGAAGTTACGTTGGTTGTCGTTCTCGATGCCGACAAAGAAGGGTTCTTGCGAAGCGAGACTTCTCTTATTCAGACTATCGGTCGCGCGGCGCGAAATATCAATGGAAGAGTGATTCTTTATGCCGATCATGTTACCGGATCGATGCAACGGGCAATTGACGAAACAGCTAGAAGAAGGAATGTTCAGATTAAATACAACATCGCACACAACATCACTCCAAAAACTATTGAGAAAAAAATCACTTCAATGGTAGAGGACGAGAAAACTTTGCCACTTGATGCGGTGGAAAAAGAACTTTCCGAAGAGGATTTAACATTTTTGATCAAGCAAAAAGAGAATGAAATGAAGGTGGCGGCAAAAGAGTTGAGGTTTGAGGAGGCAGCTATTATTAGGGATCAGGTTACGTCATTAAAAAAATCGAAAAAGTTTTTCCGGAAGGTAAGATGAATAAAATTTGCATTTTGTAGTCAATAGACTGTAAAATATCTTGTAGTAGCGATTAATTTTGTGTGTTTTTATGTTTGGGGAACGGGGGATCATAAAAGCATTTTTTGCAAACCATAAAAAATCAACAAAGGAAGGGGTTTTTAATCTAAATTCTCCCGTCCTTGGTTTTGGTCGTGCAGGGAAAAAGCAAAAGCCATTGCAAAAATTTCGACCGTTTATTCTGCTTTCATTAGTTATTTTGATTGCTCTTGTCGTAAATATTCTTTCTTCTAGTGCCACTTCTACGGTTTATACAATTACTACTAAGGAGGATTGGGACGGGGCTCAAATAAGCAATCTTTCTACTAACGCTAATCCCGGAGATATTGAATTATCTCCGACGGGCTCTTATACGGCTAGGACTTGGCAACATCCTCCGAATACCCTCGGAACCGGCAACTCTTCGGTAGCGGTCGGATCTGATATATATGTTTTAAGAGGTCTTTATGACACGGCTTTTTATAAATATTCTTCTCAAACGAACTCTTGGTCCACCCTAGAATCCGCGCCCTCTTCGGTATCTCTTGGCAGTGCTCTTGTTTACGATGGCTCCGGTAATATTTTTGCAATGTTTGGCAGAAATACCCGCCTTTTCTATAAGTATGTCATTTCTACTAATAGTTGGGTGCGTGTTGCCGATACTCCGGATACGACAGGGTCGGCCAGTGCCATGGTCTACACCGGCGGAAAAATTTATCTTACTAGATCGATGGCGACACAGGATTTCTGGGCTTATAATGTCGCTACCAACCAGTGGGAAACACTTAGAAGTACCTTGGCTACGTATAACTCGACAAATGTTATGGATACCGATGGAACGTATATTTACGCCGCTAGAGGAAATAATTTGTGGGATCGTTACACAATTTCGAGTAATACTTGGGAGCAGATGACGACCAACTTGCCCACAACACTCAATCAATCGACAGGAGCGGTTTATAGAAACGGAGCAATGTATTTAGTCTGGCAAAACTCTACGATATTCTACAAATGTCAGATTAGCGGTCTTTCGTGCGTGGGTAATGCTTGGTCAACTCTTGCGGATTTACCGGCGACTTCTCAGTATTCCAACGCAGTTTACAACTCTGTGGATGGTTATATTTACATAATAAGAGGAACTTCGCTCTATGATATTTGGAAATATGACATAGCAAACAATGAGTTTGTTGGTCCTTCCTCGACATCTTTTAACACTACAACCGGAGGTGGAATTTTTTATGATGGTTCAAGCGGTGTTTATGCCCTAAAGGGAGGCGCCCCGGCTGGCGGTTTTTGGTATTACTCGATGGCTACGAACACTTGGAGCGCAAAATCGGTAACCGGATTGCCTACGATTAGCTACGATACGAAGGGCGTAAGGGCGGGTAATAAAATTTATATTTTTCAGGGTAATAGCGCTAATTTCTATGCTTATGACACAACAAACGACGCAGGTGGCTGGGTAGCAAAAGCGTCAACTCCGGGCAATGTTAGCGATGGTGCGAACATGGTTTACCCTGGTGGAGAATATATCTTTGCTCTGCGAGGGGCTTCTACAAATAATTTCTACGCTTATCACATCACCAATAATAACTGGACGACTCTTGATCCCGCTGATTTGCCGTCGGGGTTTGCGGTGTCGGTTGGCTCGCGAATGGCAACCGACGGCACTAATATTTATGCCACGATCGGAGGAGGCAGTAGTCGTTTTTATAAATACAATATTTCCGGAGATTCGTGGGAAGAAGTTGCCAGCACGCCTTTCGGCTCTTATTATGGGGTAGATTTTGCTTATAACAATGGAAAGATTTATTCGACAGGTGGCAGATATAGGAACGAAATGTACGAATATGACCTTTCCGAAAATTCCTGGAGAAGACTCAAGGATTTGCAAACAAGAACGAACTTATCATACGGATTTTGGTCTGGTACGGGAGTAGATTATGTAGGCAACGACTCGTTGATGATCACTATGGGTGGATATAGCGATGTTTTTATGTATTCTATCGACAGCCATGATTATGAAGCGAGCGGAACATTTGAATCTGAGACAATAGATTTAACTCACGTTGAGGGGTGGGTCTCTCTGGTGACGGAAGGAGAGGTTCCCAGCGGGACTTCTGTCGTCCTGGAAACAAAGTCGAGTCAAGACAATGCTTCTTGGCCTGATGACTGGAGTGCGGTAAGTAGCGGGAATATTGGGTCAGCTGCGGGAAGGTACTTGAAGATAAAAATGACCCTTAGTAGCAATGAGGCAAGAGACAAGACGCCCGTTGTAAGTTCGATTAGTTTGACTTACAACCCTGACCAAGAAGATCCTGAAAATCCCGAATCAAGCAGTTTCAATGCTGTTGCTTCTCTTGGTAGCTCTGAAGTAATAACCTCCGGAGAGAGCTATCGGCACATTCACCCGGTTTTAAGTTGGGAGGCTGGTTCGGACAGCAAGTCTGGCGTTGCAGGATATTATGTTTACTTTGGAAGCAATCAAGGGGCTGATCCGGAAGACGATGGTCTCTATCAAACTGCTACAAGCTATGAGGTAAACGATAAAATTAGTGTCGGCAATAATTACCTGATTGTTAAAACTAAAGACAACGCTGGAAACATAAGCGATACGGGAGTTTTGGGATTCACCTATAATTATATCGGGGCAAGTCCGGAAAGTTCCGAAATTTCCGGAGAAGAAGGTTTTAATTTAGGCGAGAAAACAAACGTTACTGTTTCATCGGGCGGAGTATCTCTTGAAAGCAAGAGCGGTTTTTGGAAAGAAAGTCTATTATCGACTTTTGCTGCCACGACTGCGGCGGGCGCTTCTATGATCACAAAGGGCGACACCATCTACATGACTAAGGGGACCAATAACGCCTTTTATTCATACGACATTGCTTCCGATACTTGGTCCACTCTGAACTCTACCGGTCTTGGCAATATCACAACAAACGGGGGATTGTCTAACGGCCCCGGCAATTACATATATGCTCACAGAGGAAATGCGCAGTCATCATTTTACAGGTACGACATAACCGATGATGCCTCCGGATGGAGCGACGATGATGCTGAAGACTCGCCTTCGGCACTGGCTACCGGAACTGCATCGATTTATGACGGCTCTCGTTACATATACTTTTTCAAGGGTACTTCGAATGTTTTTTATAGATTTGATACACAGGATGGTTCTGATGGTTCGTGGACGACGCTTGAGCCAGTTAATTTTGGTACAAATACCGCTAATTCAAACACTGCGGACGGTTCTTCGCTCGCATACGACGGAGATGACACAATCTATGCTCTTCAGGGAGGGGCTTATCCTGGCGGTTTTGCGAAATATTCTATAGATCAAGATTCCTGGACGCCTCTTGGATATCTTCCGGCCGGTCCCAATTCAGGCGCCGCAATTGTTTGGGACAGCGTAACAGAAAAGTTGTACTTTTTGCCTTCTAACTCGCTGGAATATTTTTATTCTTACGATCCTGTTTTGGCTAGCTGGGAGAAGCTAAGTGATGCCCCGGTAGTTTTCGCGGCCGCAAGTGCGATGACTATACACGGCGATTACCTATATGTCGAAAAGGGTGGTACCACCTCTATGTATAGATACAGAATTTCCAAAAACTCGTGGGAAACCCCAAACATGGGGGTATTTAGTCCGAATTTTCAGGGATCTTCTGCCTTAAATAGCCACTATGGGGCGGCAGTAATCAAAGGGGATGGGGATAATTTTTATCTTGCCAGAGGATATTATGATACAAAGTTTGTCAGGTACGATAGTGCGCAAGGGACATTTCATGATCTCCCCAGTCTTCCCGCCGGTTCGTATTTGAACTCTGGTTTTGCATATGATAGCGATGCAAACGACATATATTACATGCCTGCTAGTGAGCCAAAGTTTTATAAATTCGATATTGACACGCAGACGTGGGAGCATCTTTCCAGTGACTATCCACTTCTAACTGCTACTAATGGTGCTTCTTTGGTTTACGGTGGAGGGTACGTATATTATTTCAGAGGGGGTACTACTTGGTATAGATATGATGTTGATGGTGAGGAGGGGAGTAGATGGTCTACGGCTCTTCCGACAACCGGGATGATCGCAGCTAATTATGGATCATCGGCTGTTTATAAAGATGGCTGGATTTTCTTGAGTCTTGGGGCAACGACGAATCCAAATACTTTTGCAAAATTTGACACAGCCAGTCTTCCTGATGGATCGTGGACGTCTTTGAGTAGTTTGCCTTCGGGAGG
>MWBO01000057.1 GCA_002071685.1 candidate division WS2 bacterium ADurb.Bin280
CCGGCCGCCACTACTGAGAGTGTTAAAACGGCGGCTACCAAAAAATTTGCTGTTTTTCTATTTATTGCCATATGCAAAAAAATACTCCAATATAATGCTAGAAGAATTTTCTTTTGATGTCAAAAAAAAGCATCGGTCCGCAATTTTTTATTCTCTGCTTCGTCCTGGGGGCGATCGGCGGTTTCTATTTAGCTTTCAATTACTTTTTTGGGCTGACTTTTATTATTTTGTCGCTTCTGCTGATTAGTCGTCGCAAATTTATATATTTTGCTCTTTTGTCCTCGTTTTTCGTCGGATTCGTTTATATGCAAGTTTTTGTTTTGTTTTCGAAGGTTGAGCCTGATGTGGGTTGTTTGCGAGGAAGGGTCAGTACGGTCGTTTCTCAATCAAAAGGAACTAATCGTTTCGGATTTAGTGCTTTCTCCGGAGAAAGGTTGGCAATTGAAACATCACAGGAAAATCCGCACCTTATTGACGAGATAGAGGTTTGTTTTGCCAAAAGTAATTTCAAGGAGGTTGATGGGTCTTACGAGAAGCTTCTTCTTGCTCGTTACCAATCCGCTTACCTGATAAGCGATCCGCAGATAACGATTTTTAATGAAAGCTCACCCGTCGTCGGTTTGTTTAAAATAAGGGAAAAAATTGAAAAAATATTAAAAAAAATCTTCATAGGCGACAAGGGGGTGCTTGCTATCGGCTTGATTCTTGGTGGATCGCAAGATTTCAGCAATGAGTTCAAAGAAGCAATGCAAAAAAGTGGGACCAGTCACTTGGTGGCGGTTTCCGGCTATAACGTTTCGATTATAACCATAGGTTTTTTTCTGTTTATCAGGCAAATATTTTCAAGAAAAATAGCGATAATCGCCTCGATTTTTCTTTTGATATTCTTTTGTTTGATAACAGGGGCTAGTGCCTCCGTGGTGCGTGCTTCGGCGATGGGGCTTCTTTATCTGCTTGCCAAAGCTTTTGGAAGGAAGGTTGCGCCTCTTCACCTTTTGGCGATCGCCGGGTTTTTGATGATTTTGCCAAATCCATTCACCCTTTTTGATATCGGTTTTCAGCTATCTTTTGCTGCCACTTTTGGGCTCATCTTTGCCCTCGAAGGTGTGGATTTTTCAAAAACAAAAAAGCTTTATTCACTTCTTGCCCTTATTTTTGCCGAAACGGCAGTCGCCCAGCTTTTTACTCTACCTTTGATTTTGTATTATTTTGGTCAATCATCCTTCCTGTCGCTTATTGCTAACGCGCTGATCTTGCCGGCCGTTCCATTTACAATGGGTTTCGTTGCTCTGTCGGTCGTTGCCGGATTGATGAGTTTCTCTCTAGGTTTATTTCTTGGCACGGCTGGAGAGATTCTTTTGACCTTTATTAGTGCGATTATCAGGTATTTTGGAAGTATCGACCTTGCTCTGGTGCGCTTCCATCTACCGCTTTATGGCGTTATTGTAATGTATGGACTGATTTTTTGTCTTTGGTTTTTTATAGCAAAGAAAAAAAATGAAAAAAGCGCACGAGAAAATATTTAGTTTTTCTTTGTTGGCGGGAATAGTTTTCACCGTTTTGATTTGGGTTTTTGCCCTTTCGCTCATCGAGGCTGACAGGCAAAATTCCCCTTACGCAGTCTTTCTTGATGTCGGGCAAGGGGACAGCGCCCTAATTAGCCTGCCCCAATCCATCCAAATTCTGATTGATACTGGTGAGAGCGCCTCTGTTCTTTCAAAAATTGAAAAAAATATGCCACGATTTGATAGGCGAATAGAATACTTGGTCCTAACCCATGCCGATAGCGATCACATTGGTGCAGCTGATGATATCTTGCAAAGTTTTGAGGTGGGAGAAGTGATAGTCGGTCCGTCAAAGAGTGATACTCAAGTTTATAAAAAAATCGAAGCATTAATTAGCGAAAATAAGATTCAAAAAAGAGAGGTTTTCTCTGGAGACGTCATTTGCCCGATAGAAAGCGCTTGCATGGATTTTTTAAGTCCCGACAGAGGGGGCAGTTATGGATCAACCAACGAGCAGTCTCTGGTTTTTAGATTTAATTTTTTAGATAAAAAAATAATGTTTACGGGAGATGCAGAGGACGAGATACAGGCAAAGATCTCAAATAAATATGACAGCGAACGCCTGAAGAGCGAGGTTCTCAAGGTTGCCCATCACGGATCAAAGGCGGCAATTGACGAGGGTTTTTTGGGCGAGGTTGGGCCATCTCAAGCGATTATTTCAGTTGGCGCTAATAGTTATGGGCACCCAAGCGCCAATATAATTGAAGTTTTGAAAAACAATACGATAGAAGTTTTGCGAACCGATCAGCGCGGTGATATCAAGATGGAACTGTGGTGAAATAGAAAGGCCCCGCGCATCAACTGCGCGGGGCCTTTGTCCGATCCTGAGCGAGGGCCTGGGTCTCGCCCTGGACGGCACGGCTACGGCTAGCCCAGTGCAATCCGACCGGGAGGGTTGTCGGACTGCGGGGAGGGCGAGCCGTAAACTACCATGGCCGCGCCCACGGGGGCGCGACCGGAACAGTTCGATCCATCCTGATACGACCGCCCGGGACTTCCCAGACGGCCGTCTCGTCCATTTCGCACCGACCGCGACGGCAGTCGATGCTGGACGAGTACCGGTCGGGTGGCCCAAACGGCAGGCCACCGGCCGTCGCCCA
>MWBO01000058.1 GCA_002071685.1 candidate division WS2 bacterium ADurb.Bin280
TTTTTTTATAAAATGCAAAATCCCGCCAATTGGCGGGATTTTGCTCCTTGCCTAAACTGAAGAAAATTACATTCCCAGTCCGTCCATACCGCCCGGCATGGCCGGAAGTTGCGGGGCGTGCTTTTCCGGTAGATCGCAAACCGCTGTTTCGGTAGTGAGAACCATTGCCCCTACCGATGCGGCGTTCTGCAGAGCTGATCTGGTCACCTTAAGCGGATCGATAATTCCCGACTTGACCATGTCAACGTATTCATCTGTGGAGGCATTGTAACCGACACCTTTTTCTTTCCTTCTGACCTCTTCTATTATCACTCCGCCATCTTTACCAGCATTTTTGGCAATTTGTCGCAAAGGAGCTTCGAGAGCTTTTCGCAATATTCCTAGACCGACTTTTTCGTCTGCATCTTCAACTTTTACCTCATCGACAGACCTGATGACATCAACCAGCGCCACCCCTCCGCCAGAGACAATTCCCTCTTCGACAGCCGCCTTTGTTGCCGAGAGAGCGTCTTCGATTCTGTGTTTGAGCTCTTTAAGCTCCACTTCGGTAGCGGCGCCCACTTTGATCACACCGACTCCGCCTGAGAGTTTAGCCAATCGCTCTTGCAATTTCTCCTTGTCAAATTCGCTGTCTGTTTTTTCTATTTGAGACTTGATTAGCTTGACCCTGTCTTTGATAGCACTTTCCTCCCCCTTGCCCTCAACGATAGTGGTCTTTTCTTTGTCGGCAACCACTCTTCTGGCTCTTCCGAGGTATGAAAGATCAACGTCCTCAAATTTCATACCGGTATCGTCGCTGACAACTTGCGCGCCGGTCAAGACGGCGATATCCGAAAGCATTTCTTTCTTTCGATCGCCATATCCCGGTGCTTTGACACAAAGACAATTGAATACACCCCTTAATTTATTTAGAACGATAGTAGTCAAGGCCTCACCATCAACTTCATCCGCTATTACAACCAATTCTTTCTTGCCGCTTTGAACAACTTTTTCCATTATCGGAACAATATCGGAAGCCGAGCTGATTTTCTTGTCAGTCAAGAGAATAAGAGGATCATCAAGCGAACTCTCCATTCTCGACGTATCGGTAATCATGTATGGAGAAGAGTAACCCTGATCGAACTGCATACCCTCGACTACTTCTTTTTCAAGACCCATACTCTGGCCCTCTTCGACAGTAATGACACCATCGCGGCCAACCATGTCCATAACTTCGGCGATCAGTTCGCCGACTTCTTTATTATCTGCTGAAATGGAGGCGACTTGAGCTATTTCACCCTTACCGGAAACCGCTTTGGCATTTTTCTTCAACGCCTCGACGGCCGCTTTGGCACCCTTTTCGATACCACGCCTCAATGACATTGGGTTAGCACCGGCGGCAATGTTTTTGAGACCTTCATTAACGATTGCTTGCGCCAGAACAGTTGCAGTGGTCGTGCCATCGCCTGCAGCGTCGTTGGTCTTCTCGGCAACTTCCTTGATCAATTGGGCGCCGAGATTTTCAAATTTGTCCTCAAGCTCTATCTCCTTGGCGATAGTTACTCCATCGTTGGTAATAGTTGGAGAACCGAAGCCCTTGTCCAAAACCACATTCCGCCCCTTGGGTCCGAGCGTCACTTTAACAGCATCTGCCAATGTATCGATCCCCTTCCTCAAACTCGCCCTTGCATCCTCTGAAAACTTAATTTGTTTTGCCATATTTGTCTCCAGTCCTGTGTGGCGCTCCCGCGAAAGCGGGAAGCCAGCTCAGGAAGCCCATCCGTAGCGCAATCCATTTTCAACAATCTGTTTTTGAAAAAGATTGAGCAACGAGGGCCACATTATTATTTAATTTTTTTAATTTTTCAATTAAACAATTATTAAATTGACTAATTTTATTCCACAACCGCCAAAATTTTGTCTTCTTCGATTATTGTATATTCCTGATCGTCAATCTTGACCTCATCGCCGGAATACTTTGGATAGATGACCTTGTCCTTGGCTTTGACGGTCATTTCCATTTTCTTTCCGTCAACAATTTTGCCCGACCCGACCGCTACCACTTCGGCCATTTGAGGTTTTTCCTTGGCGCTATCAGGCAGATAAAGGCCCGACTTCGTCTTCTCTTCCGCCTCGAGCTGTTTGAGGATCACTCGATTGGAGAGTGGTTTCAATTTCATAACACCTCCATAAAAATTATTTTGCAATCAAAAAAACTGTTTGGAGAATAAATTTAATAAATTAATCAGTCTTTGTCAAGTGGACTTTACATCAGCCAAGTGATTTTTTTAAATGCTTCAGCCGGACACCTCCGATTATTGAAAAAATAACCTAAAAGTGCTAGCATTTGCTCATCTCGCACCAAAATCAAACGGAAGTGAGCGAAACTTGACATGGAAGACGTGAAGGAAAGGATCGATCTGCTGGGAAGCCGGATCGCTGTAGTTCCCTGGGAGCTCGTCTGTATCTTCGGAGCGATCCCACTTTTGGTCACAGCGCTGATGTGGGCATACGACCCGAAGATGTTGGTGATAGTGCTGACAGTCATCGTTTCAACGGTGACCGCCTCCTACCTGATTTCCCGCTGTCTGGCCAGAAACAACCTACTCGCCCTGCTGATCGCAGAGGCGATGAAGGATGTGGCGAAGATCGCACAGGTAAGCTCTGAACGTGGCGGATCGCCGATCTACCGCTTGCGCTTCAACGATGACCGCCAAGTCATCGCGACAGGTCACAACTTCGATCGCGCCATGGCCGTTCTGCGCCAGAACCATCTGACGCCGTCCGTCTGCGATATGCGTGTTCGGTCGTTTCGGCAGACAGTGGATCAAAGCGAGTGGATGTACGACGTCGCCTTCATCGCGGCGCGAGCCGATCTTAAGGCGATCGCCGAGAGGTGTGTGAGCGAAAAGGCCCTGCAAAGAGCCCTGATCTTGCAGTTCAAGCGTCAAGTCGCGGACCACAATCCGCGAAACATGATTGGCATGCTCGAGCTCCAACCAAAAGCGCCCGAGGATATAGAGCTGTCCTTCGGGTTCTCCGCAAAAGTTGTCGATATCACCAGAATCGAGGGAGAAAGCCCAGATGAATAATGTGCACGAAGCAATGCAGTGGATTGAGCTCGGAAGAAGGCGGATGATCGCTATCTGGTCGGTGGCGGGGCTGGCACTAATTCTGATAGTAACCGCCTTCCTCATCGACCCCACTTGCATGGCAGATCTGAGGTCGCCAGAGCCAAGACCTGTTACGGTAGGCGCAGTTCTGCTCTTACTGGCACAGCTAATGGTGCTAGCCAGCTTTTTCACGACAATTCACCTAAACGCCATTTTGCAGCTAGGACTCGGACGCTGCAAGTGGATCTCGGTTCTAAGTGGGAGGCGGCAACAAGTCATCTTCGTCCCCAGATGGGATCGTGACGAGCGAGTTGTCCTACCCTTGGACCGCCAGACGAAGTGGGTGATGCGCATCGTCCGATGGTCGCTACTTTGGCCACAGATGATTCGCCAGCTCACCCTCTCGGAGGATCGCCTGATCGTCCGCGTGAATTCGACGGTCTCCGGCTACACGGGAGCCGTATCGTACGACTTCAAGTTTGACTGGTTTGACTACGAATTAGCCATCGAGCTAGGAGTCGACGACAGATGGCTCGCAAGAGCCGTTGCTGACGCGGTCGCCAATCAAGGCGAGGACGACGTCAGCGTTACCGTCAACGAGCAGACGCTCGGCGTTGGCTCCATCGTCAGCGACATCTCCTACGAGGGGCCTTGAGCCCAGGTAGACGTAAATCAAGGGCGGGCCTCACGGCCCGCCCTTCGCCTTTTTCGGATGCAGTTTTATCTGATCTTTTGTCGATAGCGTTTCATCCCCTACCTTTTTTCCCCGCTTGATTCGGCTCACTTGATAGGCCATTAATTTATTTTCCACAAAATTTCCAATCGCTCCTGACAATATCGGCTCAAACAAGCCAAAAGGTCGGCTTGGCTTGGATCGATTTATCCTCTCGCTCAAGTTTTGACAATAATCACTCATTGCCAAGCTCTTTTTTTCAGGAATTTTTTTAACAAGCTCCTTCATCCACAAGTTCTCTTGCATAAACTTTTTGTAAAACTTGTCGCTTTCGATCAGCGAAATCAGAAAAATATTTGAAGTAGCAACCTTTTTGACAGATTGGAGACTATCGGGTTTTATATTCAAACTAGACTCGCTCAAATAACAATTCAAACAAATTCGGCCGGCAACAGCTTTTCCGTGACGACGCAGCCCGATCATTTGGATAAGCAAGGTGGCAAAAAATCTGGCAGTATAGACTCGACCACGTTTCGTAATTATCAAAAAATCAATATCACTTTGATCATTTGCCTCTCCTCGTGCCACCGACCCGTTTAGTCCGGCAAAGCGCAAAAAAGGCACAAAGCGCAAGGCAAAGGCGCCAAAGCGAATTCGAAAAATCAATTTTTTATCAAGAATTAATTTCATTTCTGCTTTCATTGAAAACACATCAGGGGGAATTTTTCAAACATTAAATGCTTTGATATAATTGTTTTGCCAAGGAGGGTGATTTTTGTTTTTTGCAAAAAGTGATTACAAAAAAAAAGATTTTAAAGCAAGAGTAGCGGTTTTCGCTCTGCTTTTGTTGGCTTTTGCGACTTCACTTTTTGCAATATTTTCCTACTTTGGGACCTCAAAAACCGGTGCAACCGATTGGTACAATTACAGTTGGACCTATCGTAAAGCGATCGCCATTGACCACACCCAAATAAGCGCCAGCCAAACCGACTATCCTCTACTTGTTAGTTTATCGTCAGACGACGAGCTTGCTACGAGAGCACAAAGCGACGGCGACGATATTTTGTTTACTTCAACCGACGGCACCACTAAGCTCTCTCACGAAATAGAAAAATTCGACGAAACAACCGGGGAACTTTTAGTTTATGTAAAGATCCCCGACCTCTCGAGCGCCCAAGATACGACAATCTACCTCTATTACGCGAACTCCACCTGTTCTAGCCAACAAAATGCCTCGGGGGTTTGGGGTTCTTCTTTCGCGCTGGTTCAGCACATGAACGAATCCTCCGGCACATTTTATGACTCGACCTCAAACGACAACGATGCCACACAATACGGCGGTGTCACTTATCAAGCAACAGGGAAAATCGGCAAAGCAGTCGGCATCAATGGCGCAGACGACCACTTGAGAATGACCGATGATGCAAGCATTGATTTATCTGGCAATATTTCTCTTTCGACATGGATTAAGTCAAAGGCCGTTGACAGCGAATTGATAGATATTTCCGCCATTGAAATTGATGACAACGCTAAAGGATCGACTCATCCAGTAGATCTTAATCAAGACGGGTCGATGGATATTTTGTCGGCGGACACCGGAGCGGCGGCGATAATCT
>MWBO01000059.1 GCA_002071685.1 candidate division WS2 bacterium ADurb.Bin280
TTCATAGTGCGACTCCTTTTTATGTTTATACAACTACATTATACTGGAGTCGCATTTTTATTGAGAATAACCATCATCAATGCTATGTAAAAATTATGAATGATGGCTTCGCCAAATTATTAATTAAGAATTAAGAATGTAGAATTAAGAATTATTCTGGAGTCTGGTATCTGGAATCTGTAAACTTTAAATTAAGAATGAAAACAAAAAACTTTAAATAAGTTTTATTGGCAGCTAAAGCTGCCTACTTATGCCAAAACCAGAGGGGCCTATTTGCGAAGCAGCCCCTATGGTTTTGACAATTCCTTACCCTGCACGCTCAAAAGCATGATTTTTCTTTCTCTTGAGGCTCCCGCGACAAGTTTGCGCGGTACTCAAGTAGATAAGAAAAATCATCTTTTGTTAATGGATGTTTATATATTTTTACATTTTTAATTATCATTTTGATTTTTAATATTTGATTTTTAATTTAATGTAGTTATCTGTCATCTGAAGTCTTTATACGATTGATTTTATTGTAAAAATTTGCTATAAATTACCCATCGCGATTGGAGGCGATGACCATGTCTCGTTCGGCGTACAGTCGATTCGAGAAAGGATCCGGTGTCAGGATCGCAGTTGACGTGAGGCGTAGCGGTCAGGCGCCGTATCACTGCGACATCCACCTGTCTCGGACAATAGACGGGAAGGTGCATCTCTCTCTTGCCAACTGCACCGAGCTCAAGCAGGTCGCGGTCCGGTGCAAAGAGGCGGGCGGAGAGGGCAGTTTTCGGACCCTCGTAGCGGGGGTGACGAACGAATTCCCCCTGGATTTCAGCGTACTTGAAGTCAACGACCAGACTCCACTGCACCGGATCCGCAAAGCTGTCGAGGGCGCCTTCGTCTTCTCGCGCGAATAACGCCCTCCAAAGGGGGCGCCGGCCTTGTGCCGGCGCCCCCTTCAACGTTTTAGGTGTTTCTACATTGGCCTTAAAGTACCGGCGAAGACCTGCCAAGCCAGAAGTGACTTGGCTACCAAACTCAATATAATATAGGCCTTTTCGCCATACAGGTAGTCTTGCCACTTCCCTACTTTGGCATATTGTAATACCTGATTTATGGCAAAAGTATTAAAGAATAGGAAAATCGAGAAATAAATCCAATATACGAAGTCGGGCGCTCTGTACTCCCCTTCTCCGGCGGCAAAAAGGTAAATGGCAACGGCGATCCAAGGGATGATTCCCGAGATACAGCCGAAAACAAATGAGGTCCAATTTGTTTTGGTAGTCGATTGATTATGTAGTTCCATCATCCAACCAAACAGAATCATCGAGATATTTAATCCCGATAAAGCGATCAACGCCGACAAGTCATAAATTCCCACCAGCATAGCTATCACCACAAGCATCAATGTCGAGCTGAATGAATATTCGATCCATCTGGCGATATTGATTTTTTTAGCTAGATTTTTGATATACCAAGGGTAGAAAATTGTCGAGACACAAAAATGAGCCAGAGCTGAAAGAAACAAAAACGAGGCGACAGCCGGTCCTATTTGAAAGTCCATGAGACTTTGAGCGGTTGGTTCAAGCGACTGCGTCTTTACGTTGAAATTCAAAAAGTTTCCTATGACAGGCAAGGAAAAATCGGTTGACAATGCTAGCATCACGATTCCTTGCCCGAGATGCAAAAAACCCATCGAAAGATTCCAAACTCTAAGCCCCTTGGCTTTTTTTTCATCTATAGTGCTTTCCATATCCCTCCAAATTATTTTTTTAAATTATAGCTTATTTAAATGTCTCTGGAATCATAGGCCCAATTTAGGAGTGCCTGACGCTGTTTTCTCCTGCATGATTGGTCTCCTTTGACACAATGTTTCTGAACTTGAGATAAATGTCTTCTAAAAGCCCTCCATCTTTTGATTTGTCTTTCATCATCTTCGTGTCGTCTCCCCATGTAGTATCTGCAATACCACTGGAACCATCCGCGCGGGTCGTCTTCGTGTATCCATCCTTTTTCTCTCCACAGGGAAAGCGGCGAGCTAGCGTTTACGCCAAAGAAATTTTTTTCAGGATCGTGCTTCTTGCTGTCAAGCCTTGCTTTTTCAAACCAGCTCTTTGGAAACTCTGCTTTGCAGTCTGTCATATACTTTCCGCCAAAAACTCCCAGCTCAAGCATTTGCTTTGGTGATAATTCGCTCTTAAATAGCGGATCGAAATTTTCGCCTGCCTTTTCAGTAAGTTCATATCTGTAATTTTTTTGCATTTTGTCGTTTACGACAATTTTCTTTTTCATTTTTCTATCTCACCGAACACCACAACGTAGTTTTTTCCGTATTTTTTAGCGCATTTTGGGCAGGTCGTATACCACATGTACCATTTTTTTACGTTAATTTTATTTTTATCGGCAAATTTTTGAGCGTCCTTCATCCAATTGCCTGTTTCTCTGAAATCTCCTTCATAAATTTTACTGAAAAACTTTCCATTAATTTTCACATTTTGAGCATTTTCGACTTCTTTGTCCACAGCTAAATAGATATCCATATTCCAAGGGGAAGTGTGGTCGCTTAGACACAGATTCTCGGGTGTTTTAGCCCCGGATGCTTCAACTTTTTTCATCAATTTGCTTATTACCGATCCAAAGTTCAAGGGCATGAATGCGATCGTGAAAACTTTTGCTTTGACAAATTTTTTATCGTTCCAATTGAAATCCTTCTCATCCCATTCCTTTGGATCTATTTTTGGACAGCATACGTCCTGATTGTTATTTTCCATTTTTTTTCCTCCGTTTTTTACTAATATTATTTTCTTGTTCCTCAATATAAAAATACACTGCATCTATTATATCAGGATGAGTGGCGACTATTTTACCAAACCTATAGATGGAGTATCTGTGAGATATTTCTCTTGCAAGAAAACAAAGGGGCATTAAAGCTAGGGTTATAACAAAAAAGATTTCCGGTAATGGAGGGAGAACTGATTCAAAAAATACGCTTATAAAAATACTAATAGCAATTGCCAGATAGCAAAGAATATAAAAAAATTTTAACATTAGATGCTCAAATACTATGCATTTAACATAAAAAGGAGGATAGTCCTTGAGTTCGTAATATTCCTGTATTTGTTTGGCTGTCTTGGGCCTTTGTTTTTTTGACACTTTTTATCAAAGATAGCCCAAATATTTTTCAATTTAAATAGGGGAGGGCCGGCTCGGCTGATGATCAGCCGGCCGGCCCGGGAAGTCAGTGGGAGAAGTCGATAAGTCCGTGTCCCCCGTAGCTTCCGCCTCCCTTGGTGATGATTCCCTCGACGTAAAGCTCGGCGCCATCTACAGTGGAGTATCCGTCGAAGGCAAACGCGAAGTTGCACCTCGGTGATCGCTTGAGACTACAGATTCGAAACTCTACTTCCTGGGTGTTCTTTGGGTCTAAAGCGATTTCAACCTTGACGTTGCGATCATCGCCATTCCCTCCGAGAAGGCTCCTTACGATCTGTTCGTCACTGATCGGCGTGTAGATGGTGTATGTGACGTCGAGGTCCACCACTTCTCATCCCTCTCTCCCAATGCAAATGCCGGTCTCAAGACCGTCCATATTATTATCGATATTATTTATATGAAATTCAATGTCAAAATGACAAAAAACGGGCCGGCGCGGCGATTGCTCGCCG
>MWBO01000060.1 GCA_002071685.1 candidate division WS2 bacterium ADurb.Bin280
CATTTGCTGTAAGACGCGAGTTATCCTCGTTGTATAATGACAATAAATCCAAACTTCCTAATAAGTTGATGCTCATCGAGCCCGAACTAATCGTTAACCTGGACGCATCGTAAGAGCCCAATTCAAAGTCGCCCTGTGTCGTGATAGTCGAAGAGGCCGTTGAAGCCGTTGAGCTAGACCTCTTAAATGGTGAGTTTTTAAAATTCTTAGCAGAAACAACAAAAACAATAGCGCTAACAGCCACAAACAACACAACCACTAAATACCATATCTTTTTGTACATTCTTTTACTTGTATTATATCAATAAAAAACCAAAAGGGGACGCGGTGCGTCCCCTGTGGTCGGGTATGGATGCTTATCTAGCGCACCCAAACCCTGATAGATCCAATCTCAGCCGGCTGGCCAGCAGGGCCGCTGAGACAGCCCGTTATGGTCAGCTTCAGCTTGCTACTGGTGATGGCGGGACGGAACCGGCCGGCAGATCCGGAAACCTGCTGGCCGATCGAGGGCTTGCTGGTGAACCCCCAAAACTCCCCGGGAGGCTGTACTTCCACCTCCTCGATCTTCACGTTGCGGCCGAAGTCGAAGACAACTGTCATCTCCGAACCCTCGGCAACAACGCCACTCCCCTTAAGCCGCCCTCCGGTAATCTTGGCCTTGTCAGCCTTGAAAACTCGGCAGTTGTCCGCTAACCACTTGTCGCGAGCTGTCGCGACTTGCTCGCTCGCGCCCGCGACTGCCTTGTCCAGCTCAGTGGGAGGCTTGTAACCGGGTACCGCCTTCTGCACACCCGTGTCTCTCCACCACAGCAACTTCTGCGTAGGCAACCAGGCGACTACACGGCCACGGTACTCAAACGTCGAGTATACGTTACCATCGTCGGTAGAGTACAGCTTACCACTCCTGTACTGCTTGACGATCAATCGGCTGGTCGCGTCGTCTCGTGTGGCACCCCTCTTGTCGTCCGGTAGCCCAGCACGAGCAACAACATAGTCACCGTCTCGTGGGGAGAGAGGAGACGTGATGACTGTGCACCCTGGAGGGAAAACACTTGCCATCGAGCCGAACTCCACTCCCACCGGGCCCACCCGACCGTCTGTCGCCCAGCTCGAAAGGGCAAAAGCGACGAGAAGGCCGGTTACGACAGCCAACCACCTGGCTACCCGCTTCTGCCGAGCAGTCATGGGCTGGTAAGTCGCCATCTCACGAAGCCAGCCCCAGAAGTCGAAGCCAGTATTCTGCGGTGCGGGGTGAGTCGGTATCGGCTCCCCCGGACGCAGTACGCCAGATGGTATTCTACGCATGACAGACACCTCCTCAAGATGCGTTCGCGGGGTGGCCTCAAGGCCCCCGAGCTCACCCCGCGTTTGGGGTAGAGCTTCACACGAATCGGATGATGATAGCACAGAGCGACAGGGCTGTCAATCCGTACTACATTGTTGGTTTGGATTATAGCATAGGTAAGTTGATATAATTAATTTATGGCAACATCTATTAAGTCGTTAAATCTCCCTGAATCACCACCTATTTATAAACTGATTGGCCCCAGCATAATCCTGCTCGGGCTTGGACTGGGATCGGGAGAGCTAATACTCTGGCCGTATCTCGTTTCAAAATACGGTCTCGGAATTATTTGGGCTGCGATCATTGGTATTACCATGCAGTTTTTTATAAATATGGAAATTGAACGATACACTCTGGCAAAAGGAGAAAGTGTCTTTGTTGGCTTCTCCAAACTTTTTCGTTTTGCCCCGTATTGGTTTATTTTTTCCACCTTCATCGCTTGGTTTTGGCCGGGAATAATCGCCACTTCAGCAAAAATTTTCTCTTCGCTGCTGGGCATAGAAAATTTTCAATACGTCGGGATAGCCGCTCTCCTGCTAATTGGCCTAATCTTGAGTTTGGGCAAATCTCTATACAAAACAGTGGAAAGTTTTCAGAAAATTTTAATCCTTGTCGGATTGCCCATCATCACTTTCATCACACTGATGATCGCCAAATCGTCAGATTACAGCGCTCTTCGAGCAGGAATTATAGGAATTGGCGATGGCTACAGATTCCTTCCCCAGGGAATAGACCTCTTTGTTCTTCTTGGGGCCCTTGCCTACTCCGGAGCCGGCGGGAACCTTAATCTCGCCCAATCTTTTTACATTAAAGAGAAGGGCTACGGAATGTGCAAAGGATCCACCGGCATACAAAGTTTGCTATTTGGCAAATCAAAACGTCTGTCACTTGAAGGAAAAACTTTCACGCTAAACGAAAAAAACATCTCTACTTTTTCAAAATGGTGGAAGCTGGTTAATTTGGAGCACTTACTGGTTTTTCTTGTGACCGGAGCTATAACGATTTTGATTTTGGCGCTTTTATCTTACTCCAGCGTATACGGAGAAGGGACAACTCACAGCGGAATAAAATTCATCGAAGTTCAGGCGCAAACTATAATGACACAGTTCTCTCCCGTTTTCTCAACTCTTTTTCTTGTCTTTGTCTCATTGATGCTCTTTGGAACACAATTAACAGTTCTTGACTCAACCAGCCGAATAATTTCCGAAAATATCGCCATAATAGAGAGAAAATCACGCCTCTCGACTGTCTATTACAGTGTTGTCTGGCTTCAAATCGTGACCGGAGTGATAGTTTTTTTAAGCGGATACGGCGACCCCATCACTCTGGTTCTGATCGGCGCAGTAATAAACGCCCTTGCAATGGCTTGCCACATTATAATGACCTACTTTTTAAATAACAGAGCATTAGATAAAAAAATTGCCCCATCTCTTGCAAGAAAAATCATCATTCTTACAAGTTTTGCAATATTTGTCGTTCTCTTCACTCTTTCATTTCTTGATGCAATCAAGAAAATGTTCTGATTAATCGAGATAGTGCTTTTCGATATATTCACGAAGCATTCTGGAAGCGGAAAATTCGCTTTTTATAAATTCTCTAGCTTGTGCCATTCTTTGCTGCCAAACATCTTTTTGATCAAAAAATTGCGGTATGACTTGATTTGACAAAATATTTATCAAATTATTTGAAACCCTGTTTGAAGGAATCGACCAACCAATTCGATCAAAATCCACCTCCGCCATCCAACCATCATCGGTACTCAAGAGCAATGTTCCATTGAGAGCCGCCTTCATCCCCGAAGTACCACACGCCTCAAAACCAACATAAGGTGTATTTAGCCAAACATCACTACCTGAAACCATTTTTTGCGCCAATTCGATGTCATAACCCTCAAGAAAAACTATTCTGTCCTTGAGTTTGTCGTCGGCAAGTTTTTTGATAATTTTTACAATCTCATTTCCCTCAACATCATTGGGGTGTGGACGGCCGGAAAAAATTGCCCGAACGGATTTTCCGTTTTTTGACAAAGAGGTGAAAGCGTCCGGATCATCGATCAGAGCAAGCGGGCGCTTGTATTTGACAACCCGCCTTCCCCAACCGATCACAAGATCGCCCTGATCCCATTTCTGACCGGTTTTCTCTTCTACGAAATTAAGTAAAATTTTTTTATTTTCATCGTGTTTTTTTACAACTTCGCCGTCCTTGGATAAATCCCAAGTTGGGATGTGAATACCGTTGGTAATCGGAACAATCGGATAATTGGGCCAAGTTTTTGCCGCGTATTCACCATGAAGCTTGCTTACTGCGTTTATTTTTCCCGACGAACGCAGGGCAAATCTCGTCATCGAAAAAGCGTTAGCGCCCAGTATCTCGCCTTGAGCAATCAGGTCGGACAACGGAACGCCTATTTCATCGGAATAATTAGATAAAATCATCGAAAAAAGTTCATTTTCAAAAACGTCATTGCCCGCAGGCACAAGGGTGTGATTGGTGAAGACCACTTTCGACTTCACCAGCTCTTGAGCCTGAATGAAGTTAATGCCCTGCTCCTCGGCCTTTTCTCTGGCAATTTCATATGCAAGAAACGCGCTATTACCTTCATTTAAATGATAAAAACTGGGCAATACACCAAGCGCTTTGATAAATCGATAACCACCGATTCCCAAAATCATCTGCTGTTTGATTCTCGCTTTTTTGTCGTTTGTATATAAAAACCATGATATCTTTCTATCTTCAAGATCGTTTTCTTCAAGATTGGTGTCAAGCAAATAGACCGGAGCGGTATCTTTTTGATATTTCCAGGCGGCAATTTTGATATTTCGACCCTCTGAAGGTAAACTAACTATAATCCTTTTGCCGTCCGGACCACAAACTGGCTCAAGCCCATGGTCTTCCGGATTTTTAAGAGCAAGCTCTGTAGCGCCGTTTTTTACATCGTCAGATCCATACCTGTATCCTACATAATAATAAAGCCCAATTCCGAGCATCGGAAATTTTCGATCAAAGGCCTCCTTCATCAGATCTCCCGCTAGAACCCCCAAGCCGCCAGCATAGATTGGAAAATCGGATTCTAGAGCGAATTCAGCACAAAAATATGCAACCGGATGGTCGCAGAAGCTTTGGTATTCGTCCGAATCCCTAAAAGATGTGAAGAAATCCCCTCCCTCCATTAACAAAATAATAGCAATAATAAATGTTTTTGTAAAAAATTTAACGAATTGGATAATGTGTGAGATAATATTTGCAGGAGGGAAAATATAACAGAATTTATAACCTCAAGGGGTAAGCCGCATCCAATCGGTGCCACGCCATATGATTCCGGTGTGAATTTTTCTGTGTTTTCAGAAAACGCTACCGGAATTGAACTTCTGCTTTTTAAAAACGCCATCGACAAACAACCGTTTCAGATTATTACGCTTGACCCCCTTGTCAATAACACTTTTAACTTCTGGCACATTTTTGTCGAAAAATTAACCCCTGGATATTTCTACGCTTATCGCGTTGACGGCCCGACAGATGTTGGCAATGGTCATCGCTTTAATAAGAAAAAGGTTCTAATAGACCCCTACTCCAGAGCTGTAACAAATTATCTTTATGACCGTCGATCGGCGATTGACGATAGTGACAATGTCGAAAAATCGATGAGATCGATCATAGTAAGCGATGAAAATTACGACTGGGAAAAAGACAAACCCCTGAATAGACCAATAAATCAAACGATAATTTACGAGATGCATGTAGGAGCATTTACCAAATCCCCCTCAAGCAATTGTCGCTTTCCCGGAACTTTTGATGCAATAATTGAAAAAATCCCCTACCTCAAAGAACTTGGCGTGACAGCTGTTGAGCTGATGCCGGTTTTTGAATTTGATGAAAAAAATGTTTTGAGAAAAATGCCAGATGGAACACATTTGAGAGATTTCTGGGGCTACAACACTTTGAGCTTTTTCGCTCCTCACAGCGGATATTGCTTTTCGCCGCTTGAGGGAAGGCATGTCAAGGAATTTCGCGACATGGTTAAAGCACTCCACAAAGCCGGAATAGAAGTCATTCTCGACGTGGTTTTTTCCCATACAGGCGAATCGAGCCATGATGGACCGACAATTAACCTTAAAGGCCTCGACAATAGCATTTATTATTATTTGGTTGACGATGACAAGCAATATTACATGGATTATTCGGGTTGTGGCAATACTCTTAACTGCAATCACCCGATAGTTCAAAAATTCATAATCGATTGCCTTGAATACTGGGTGGAGCAAATGCATGTTGACGGATTTAGATTTGATGAGGCCTCGATTTTGTCCCGCGGAGAAGACGGCGCACCACTCAAGCATCCTCCAGTCATCTGGCAAATAGAGCTCTCGGAAAAGCTCTCAAATACCAAAATTATCGCCGAAGCATGGGATGCCGCCGGTTTATATCAAGTCGGATACTTTCCGGGATATCGTTTCGGCGAATGGAACGGGCTTTACAGAGATCAGGTCAGAAGGTTTTTGCGGGGAGACACTGGTTTGGCAAACGTTGTAGCAAACAGAATTGCTGGCTCGGCCGATATTTATCAAAATACCGGAAGACTACCGATAAACTCTGTCAATTTCATTACTTCTCACGACGGATTTACATTAAACGATCTCGTATCTTATAAGGAGAAGCACAATGAATTAAATGGCGAAGAAAATCACGACGGTATAAACGAAAATTTTTCCGATAATTACGGAGTAGAGGGGGCAAGCGAAGATCCCAATATAAACGAGTTTAGGAATCGAATGATAAAAAATTTTGCTACCATATTGATGCTTTCAAGAGGAGTTCCGATGATTCTATACGGCGACGAGATCAAGAGAACCCAACAGGGCAATAATAACGCCTATTGCCAAGATAACGAAATCTCGTGGTTTGATTGGCAACAAGCAGACAAAGAAAAACAAATGTTTAGATTTTTTTCAAGGTTGATCTCCTTCCGCAAGAAACACAGCTCACTTTGTGAGAAACATTTCTTTTCTGGTAAAATAAATGAGAGAGGTTTGGCAGACATATCGTGGCATGGTGTTAAGCTCAACAGTCCGGGTTGGGATAATCCTCAGTGCAAAGTTTTATCTTTTACTATGGGCGGGCTAAACGAAGAACAAGATATCCACGCCATTATTAATATGGATGATAGAGATTTGGAGTTTGAATTGCCTCCGGTTCCCACAAGAAAGTGGTACAAGGCAATCGACACCTCCGATTCCTCACCGGGCGACATACTTGAAAACGACAAGGAAGTGTATTTGCCCGACCAAGAGAAATTTTATGCAAAAAGTAAAAGTATATTCGTTTTAGTATCAAAATGACAGGCGAAGCAAAAAACAAAAATATCAAAAATCGCCTAGGCAGCTGGCTAAGGTGGCTTTTTAGCTCCAAAGAAAGAAGGGCCAAAAGCTCCATAAAGCAGACGAAAGCAACCAAAACCGAAACCCCCATCGAATCACCCCCCATCTCGAGAAAAGCAGAGAGCAAGCCAAGCACCAGAAAAACCAAAGTTTTGATGCTTGGCTGGGAATTACCCCCCCATAACAGTGGCGGATTGGGAGTTGCTTGCCACGATCTATGCGAATCAATTCATCAATTAGAAAAAGCGCAAATCACCTTTTTATTACCCCACGACCTTGGTATTAAATTGCCATTTATGAAGGTAATTGCTTGCGCGCCGCTCTCCAAAAGAACTGAAAAAGCACTAGGTCAAACGGCTTATGGCCCAAGAAGAAACTCAGAAGATCAAGCCGGTGATCTGGAGGGAGATTTGGTTGATCAAGTGGAAAAGTATGCCAAGGATGTAGAAAAAATTTTATCAAAAATTGATTTTGATATAATTCATGCCCACGACTGGCTAAGCTTCAAGGCCGGTATCAAAGCCAAGGAGATTTCCGGCAAACCCCTGATCGCCCACATCCACTCTACAGAGTTTGATCGCTCCGGAGGAGGTTTTATTTATCAAAAAATTGCCGATATTGAAAAAATGGGGCTTTCAAACGCAGACAAAATTATCACCGTAAGCAATCTGACAAAAAATCAAATAGTTGATAAATACTCTATCAGCCCCTCAAAAATAAGCGTGATACACAACGGGGTTAGCCACAAATGGAACAAAGTTTCTTCAGACAATCTAAAAATGCTCAAAAAAGTAGGAAAAAAGATTGTTCTTTTTGTCGGTAGAATGACTATCCAGAAAGGTCCCGACTATTTTATTAAAGCAGCCAAAAAGGTCTCGCAAGTAATGGACGAAGCAGTTTTTGTGATGGTCGGAGCTGGAGATATGGAAAGACAGATCATCGAACAAGCGGCAAGTTTAGGGCTTTCGGACAAAGTGTTTTTTACCGGCTTTGTCAGCATCGAAGAGAGAAACTCCCTTTATCGCAGTGCCGACGTCTATGTGATGCCATCAATATCCGAACCCTTTGGCATTGTAGCGCTTGAGTCGCTGATCAATCGCACTCCGATTATCATTTCCAAACAATCAGGCGTTAGCGAAACGATTCGTCATGCTCTAAAGGTAGATTTTTGGGATACGGACGAAATGGCAGAAAAGATAGTGGCTGTCTTAAAACACAAAAGCCTGAATAAAACATTGCTCAAAAATGGTGAGAGTGAAGCAAAGACAATCACTTGGGAAAAGGCAGCACAAAAGTGCATTGATATTTATGAAAGCTTGACCAAATAATTTAAATTTATGGCATCAGTTTGTTTTTATTTTCAAGTTCATCAGCCATATCGCATCAAAAAGATGCGTGTTTTTGATATCGGACAAGGTCATGATTATTTTGTAGATAACGAAAACGAAAGACTCAATAATGAAATTATTCTTAAAAAGGTTGCTTCAAAATGTTACATCCCGACAAATGAAGTAATTCTAAATTTATTAAACAAGCACAAAGACTTCAAAGTTGCTTTTTCTTTTTCCGGAACTCTTCTTGAGCAACTAGAAAAATCTTGCCCCGAAGCGCTCGAATCTTTCAAGAAAATCGTCCAAACCGGCAGGGCAGAAATTTTAAGCGAAACCTACTATCACTCCCTTTCGCTGATTTATAATACTGATGAGTTTCGTCATCAAGTTAAGGCGCATCGTCAAAAAGTGATCGATCTATTTGATTACGAGCCAACAGTTTTCCGTAATACCGAGCTTATTTACAACAACGATTTATCAGACGAGTTAGAAAAGATGGGCTATAGAGGCGTTTTAATGGAGGGAGCTGATCACATTCTGAAAGGAGAAAGCCCAAATTTCGTACGAAGAGCAATGGGTAAAAATCTCAAAATTCTTTTGAAAAACTACAAACTTTCCGATGACATTGCTTTCAGATTTTCACAATCATCTTGGAGCGAATACCCTTTGACTGTTGATAAATTCGTCAAGTGGGTTGAGGAGGCGGGCAGAGACAGCCACACGGTCAATCTCTTTATGGACTACGAGACTTTCGGTGAGCACCATTTCAAAGAAAGCGGTATTCTTGATTTTTTGGAAAATCTACCTGAGGAATTTTTAAAATCGCCTCAAAACTCTTTCCTCACCCCGTCGGAAGCGATAGATAAACACGAGGCAATAGCAGAGCTCGATGTCCCCCAGAGTGTTTCTTGGGCAGATGCAGAAAGGGATCTGTCCGCTTGGATAGAGAACTCCATGCAAAAAGATGCTCTTAATAAACTCTACTCTCTAGAAAAAGCCATCAAAAAAACAAAAGATGAAAAGATAAAAGAAGATTGGCGCCGCTTGCAAACATCCGATCATTTTTATTATATGTGCACCAAATATTTCTCAGACGGCGATGTCCACAAATATTTCAACCCTTACGAAACTCCATATGAGGCCTTTATCAACTTCATGAACGCCCTTTCCGATTTGAAGTTACGCCTCGATCTTGAAAATAAAAAATAAGCCACTCGCCCATCGTCTTCAAAACGCCTCAAAAGCGTTATTTTTTATCTGTAATTATTAAGTTATATAACATTGTTCGCCATATTTTCACTTTTTATATCTTTTTGTTCGGTATACAAAAGACTGCCTGTGGAAAACTTCGGTCACCTGTGGAAAAGCAACAAAAAAATAAACGGCTCACTCAAATGAGCCGTTTATTTTCTAACTAAAATCAGTACTTATTCAATTGCGGCAACAGTAATGGAGACCGTTCCATCTCCATTATCAATGATCGAGATATTGTGAGTGCCATTTGAGAGTTGGGTCATTGAATATGAACCACTATCAAAGTTGGCTTCGTTTTGATCCCACCCGGATGCTTTCAAATCTTCGATATAAGCGTCAACCTCCTGCGAGCTTGCGTTTGTTAGAGAAATAGTCCAAGTATTATCGTACTTCCCAGCCATCTCTACATCGCCACCCTTAAATTCAGCTACTGTGGATGGCAAGTCGGATGGCCAACTGGCATTTTTACCGATATCAAGAGTTCCGTCTTCATTTGAGACACTAATTCCTTCACCATTCGAGTTGACATCAACATTACCTCCAGTCGCACCCTCCAGTATAGACTCAGCGATTTTCTCTCCGGTTTTTTGAAAAATCATCTTTTGCAAAAAGTAGCCACCCACACCAAGCACAACCAACACCGCCACTACGACAATGATAATCGTGGTCGCTGCACTTTTGTTTGACGTTTTTCCTCCCGTAGGTGTCTGAGCTTTTACCGGCTCAGTAGTTTCCTCTGCCACATTCCTCCTTTATTATTTTTAAAAATTTTGTCGAGGCGCGGGTGAGAATCACCCGCGCCCGATACTGCGAAGACCAAGCGGATCCGCAACAATGCGAAAAGTCGCGAACCCGCCGGTGGGAGCTATGAACTGCGCCTTCTCGGGATTGCCTTCTACAGGATTTGCTCCGGTGTGACCAACCTCGAGAACGCGCCTGACTCGTCGCATTGCCTCCTCCAGCAGGATCTCACGCATCGCCTGTCACCTCCCTTGCTTGAAATACGGCTAACACGAAACAGCTAAAAAATAGCACAAAAACGGTGATAATTAAAGGTTTTTTTAGATAGTTATTTAATATGGGCAGGTACGTCGCCTTCAAAGAAGACCGACGAGTCCTTGATTTCAACTTTTTTGATATCAAGACCCTCTATTTTTGAGAGAATATCGTTAACATAGGCGTTAAATCTGCTTTCGGCAATGCTGGTAATATAGGAAGGAATCTTGACCCCTGATACTTCAACTTTTTCTACATCGACAGAAAAACTTTTTGACCCGGTCTGACTGATGGTTCCCCTTGCATAGACTGGAGCGTTCACTTGAGGGTGAGACACAAAGCCCGATCCCTCGACTTGTCCGTCTCCGATAAAGTGAATTTGAACGTTTTTGAAAGGGCCGTTTTTTTCATTGGCATAATTTTGCAATGCGGAAATTTCCCCATCACTAAAATATGAAGCGACCGAAACCACTCCCTCGCTTTGAAATATAGAACCCAAATTTAGTTTTGATAAATCGTCAACTTCAACACCCGCCCTGGCGATCGCGCTCGAAGCGCTTTCGCGAGAGTAAATTACATTTAGATTTTTTGGATCTTTTTGCTCTGAAGCGCTCACCCTGTAAACAGTGACTCCAATGTAAACAAGTGCGATCAGGGCAATCGCCAAGACTGCAAAGACAATGGTTTTGAATATTTTCATCTCTCTCCCAAATTACTTTTTTAAAAGTTATCACATTAAGAAAATAATATAAAGTTTGGCGCACGATCAATCTTTGATATAATTGAGTACGTGATGGTATCAAGGAGAGGAAAAATTCTAAATCTTCCGTTTGTTGTTGTTGGCTGTTTTATGCTCGCAATGACTCTTTTTTTCGATACTTCAAAGGCCGACGAGACCGAAGACATTACAATTTCCAGCAATACCTCTTGGAGCGCCGGAACCTACACCTACCGTGATATTACAATTACCAATAATGCCACCCTCACCCTGCAAGGAAGCTATACCGATGATAATGACGGCATAGGCGTCACGATAAATGCCAGAAATATTACCATTGATACGGGATCATCCATTAGAGCCGATGGCCAGGGTTATTTGTTGAATAGTGGACCAGGAAAAGGTTACATTGGTAAAACTAGTTATGGTAGTGGCGGTGCCCATGGGGGAAATGGAGGGGCAGCATCACTCGATGATATTCAACTTGAAAACTCTTTGATTTATGATGTTATTTTTAGACCAAGTAAGTTGGGTTCAGGTGGTGGTGGAACAAATGCTGGCTCTGGTGGTGGAGCAATTATTATAAATGTTGCTGGTGATGTTAATATAAATGGATCTATAAGTGCTAATGGGACAGCTAGTTCTCATTACAAAGGAGGTGGTGGTTCTGGTGGTACAGTTTCTATCACTGCCAATTCTGTTATCGGGAGTGGCTCAATTTCTGCTAATGGGGGTAACGGTAATAGTGGCGGCGGCGGTGGTGGTATAGTTTCTGTTTATTATAAAGAAAATTTTTCATTAATATCTGGTAATATCAGTGCAACAGGCGGTAGCGGTTTCAATGGCAGATTTGGTGATCAAGGAGCAGTAATTATATACAACGAAAACCAAAGAGATTTAAATGTTATACAGAATTTAGTTCTAAGAAAAAATTAAGGTATTGATGGTAATGGACAGCTTGCTAGCGATGGAAATTACTATTTTCATAACTTAAGTGTCACAAATAATGCTGTTCTTTATCCTCAGTCTACATATACCAATAATGATGATGGTTCCGGAATAAAATTTTACCTTTCTGGAGATTTAATGGTCGATTTCGGTTCGAAAATTGATTCCAAGGGTGGTGGCTATTCATACAATAGTGGACCAGGGCTTGGCACAGGTGACTCCCAT
>MWBO01000061.1 GCA_002071685.1 candidate division WS2 bacterium ADurb.Bin280
CAGGTCCTGCAGAACGACTCTACCCAGACCAATATTCGTATGACCAACTTCACTGTTACCGAATTCACCCCACGGCAAACCCGCCTCAAGACCGCTTGTATTGAGTAAGCATTTTGGATAGGACTTAAAAATCTCTCTTAAGTAATGCGCTTTTGCTTGAGAGACGGCGTTTCCTTCTTTTTGCGGGCTGATGCCAAATCCATCTAAAATAATTAAGGCAGCTTTTTTAGCCAATTATTTCCTCTTCAATCCTTAATAATCTGTTGTATTTTGCTACTCTTTCACCTCTTGAGGGTGCGCCAAATTTTGCATATTGAGCACCAATACCAACCGCAAAATCAGAAATAAATGTATCTTCCGTTTCTCCGCTTCTATGTGAGGCAACGAGCTGATAATTGTTTTGCTTGGCTAGGGCCACAAAATCAAGTGTTTGTGAAACTGTACCCACTTGGTTTGGTTTTACTATTACGGCATTTGCAGTTTTTTTCTCGATTCCCTGCTTGAGTCGATCAGTATTTGTGCAGAATATATCGTCTCCGATGATCAAGTGAGACGATGCAAATTTTTCAGTGACTTGAGCCCACTCCTCCCAATTTGTTTCTTCTATCGGGTCTTCAATCGTTGCCATTGGATAGTTTGAAATTATGTAATCGAGGGTGAGACCGTTAGGAGTTACACCGGCCATATCAAGTCCGAGCTCTTGAGCTCCTGATTCCACAAGCAATTTTAGCGCTTCCTCGTCACCTGATAGATTTGGAGCAAATCCGCCTTCGTGGCCAACTGCTACATCAAGGCCTCTGTTTTTGATTATTTTTTTGAGATTGTGAAATAGTTCACTTCCAATCCTCAATCTTTCTTTGAAAGTATCTGCCTTGGTCAGTACCAAAAACTCTTGAATAGCTAAATTGTTATCAGCGTGCTTTGCTCCTTCTATGAAATTAAACATAGGTGTGGGAAGCGTCGGCTGATTGTTGCCGGCCAGTTGGGCAATGTGTTGATAGAGGGGTATTTTTTTGCTCACTGCACCCGCTTTGCAGGCGGCGAGCGAAACCGCAAGAATTGCGTTTGCTCCAAGCTTTGATTTGTGAGTAGTGCCGTCTAGAGAGGCCATAGTCTCATCAACCCCTCTTTGATCTTCTACATCAAATCCTGTAAGCGCGGGCCCGATGGTGTTTCTAATTGATTCAATCGCCTTTGTTACACCTAGTCCGGAGTATCTGTTTTGGTCGTTGTCTCTTAGCTCTACTGCTTCATTGGACCCCACGGAAGCACCGCTTGGCGCGGAAGCAATAGACCTGATAGAGTTTTCTGTTTCAAGTTCCACCTCAACGGTAGGATCGCCTCGTGAATCAAGGATTTCTCTAGCTATTATTCTAACTATTTTTTCCACTTGCCCCTCCTAATTTTTAAAAAAATTTATTTTAATAAAATGTCTAGAGTGATGTCCTTGCTTCTTTCGACGGCCGGCTGATCAAACGGATTCACATCTCGCAAAAGTGAACTATAAAAAGCCACTAAGTGCCAAAAGGAAACTAATTCGCCAACTGATTGTTCACAAATTTTATCTATTTTAATTGTAACATTTGGGATGGATTTTTCATCTGCATCACCCTTTGTTCCCAGATATTCTGCCTCAAGTGCTTTCTTGTATGGGATTTGATTTAAATCCTCTAATCTCTTGCCTTTGTAATCAATACTCCAAAGATCTTTTGGAATCTCAATTTTTTCATTATTTGCACTTTCAGACAAAATAAATGTGCCGATCACGTTTCTTTTTCCGCCTATGAATCTCTGATTTGTGTGATGCTGGGCTTCGGGCCCCATAGAGAAGTAAAATGTCTGACCTTTTGAATTCTTGCATACTGATTCATGCATCAGCTGAACTATCAAATTTTCGAAACTCGACAGCGCTTCGCTATAGCATGTGACGTATACCTCATTATATCCTTGTTGTTCTAAGTCAAAATAATATTTGGAAAGTGTATAGGCGAGATTTTTGTTCTGATACCCCTGCGCCATTCCATCTTGAATTTTTTTGCAATCTATACCAGAAAGCATCGCAGGTACAAATGTCGAAGAAGTTCCTCCTGAAAATCGTCCACCGACGGGTGGGTGTTCGATAATTTCCCAATTCATCTTGCGGGCAATTTCCTGAAGCGATCCTTTTTCAGGATTGGTTACACAGATGACCTTGTAATCCTTGAAATACATCAAGGCCTCAATTTGCCCAAGCGTCGTTCCTGATTTTGAAACCGCTACAACTACCGTGTTTTCTTTTGAAAATTTTTCTTTTGTTTTCAATAGATATTGGGGATCCATTGTCCAAACGGAAGCAACCTGTGTTTTGGGATTTAGTGCGTATGAAAATGCGTCAAAACTCGTAATAGATCCGCCATTTCCCACGGATATTACATTTACAGGTTCGGGCGCGATTTTTTTAATTTTTGATTCAAGCGATGCTAAGTCTTCTTTGTATTCAAATATATCAGACCAGTCTCTTGGAGCTACTTCCAAGTCATTAAAGTCAATTTTTATCATTTTTTCTCCTAAATAAATCTTACTCCAATAGTCCGTTTTTGCAAATGCATCTATATAACTAATGAAAAGAGTTTAAATATTTTGTAGGCCCTTAGACAAACTCGATATCATTCGACTCATCACTAACTGTGCATATTTGCTTGCATAAATGGTTTGCCATAAGCGAACGAAGTGAGTCGAATGGTGGGCCTAGACCTTAAATTTTTTGGAACACCTTTTTCGAGCATGCGGTGGAATGGGAACAGGTTTTAAGGCGCGTATATTCCGAAGCTGAATTTTGACGAAATTCAAACATCTTTCGTGAGATTCACTTTATAAGTGAATCTTAGTAGATTTCTCTTTTAGCGACAAATTATTTACAGTTAAAAAAACGGCTTTGCCAATCATGGCTGGGTGCCGCAAACCCGTTGTTAGGGATCACTTAATCGCGAGCCCAGAGTTATCTACTGTTCAGCCATCTTTCGAGACGTGACCGTTTCCAGTACGCTGTTGTCAAGAAACCAAGCAGCTCTGAGATTACCAACCCCCAGCTGGATAAACCGCCGAGCGTACCGTAACGTCACAGCATATACGCTAGTAGCGTAAGCCAGAAAGGCATCGCAATACAGCCCAACACTCTCTTGGCTTTGCCCCTGCTACACACTACTCTGCCGATTACTATAACAGCATAGCAGACGATTGCGGAAGTAAACCATGAAGGTGCCGTTTCGGTCAGAAACAAACCTGCCAGCACC
>MWBO01000062.1 GCA_002071685.1 candidate division WS2 bacterium ADurb.Bin280
ACTTTTTTATTTTTGCATTATCATTTTAATTTTTAACTTTTAACTTTTAATTTAATATAGTTATCTGTCATCTGTCCTCTGTAATCTTTCTGACTTTTAATTTAATGAATTGATAGCCCCCTCTTTAATTTTCGACTCTTTTAAGCTTTAATAGGAGAAAAGAAACGGAGAAAATTATGTCTAAAATTATTGTAACCGGAGGCGCTGGCTTTATTGGAAGCAACCTCGTCGATGCCCTGATCAAAGAGAATCATGAAGTAACAGTCATAGACAATCTTTCAACTGGCTCGCGAGAAAATCTCAATTCAAAAGCGACTTTTTTCGAAACTGACATCACCGATTATCAAGCCCTTGAGGAAATTTTTGAAAAGTTCAGACCTGAAACGATCTTTCATCTGGCGGCCCAAGCTAGCGTGATAGTCTCATGCCAAAACCCTGCCAAAGATGTTGAAGTCAATGTCATTGGAACGATCAATCTTCTTCAGCTGGCGGAGAAATTTGAAGTCAAAAAATTTATCTTCTCTTCAACCGGCGGAGCGATTTACGGCGACGATGCTCCACGACCGACAACCGAAGATGCAAAAGAACGCCCTGCGTCGCCTTACGGCATGGACAAGCTCTCGGCCGAGAGATATATCGAGTTTTTTGCCAAGCGCTCCTCTATGACCGCCTCATGCCTTCGCTACGCTAACGTCTACGGTCCCAGACAAAATTCCAAAGGTGAGGCCGGTGTAATTGCTATATTTATTGACAGGATGCTTAAAAACGAACCTGTTCACGTCTATGGAGACGGATCACATACTCGTGACTATGTTTTTGTCAGTGACGTTGTCAAAGCAAATTTGAAAGCCATCGAGGTGGATAAAGGAGGCACATACAACATCGGCACCGGCAAAGAAACGACTGTCAACGAAATTGTTGAAGCTCTGCGAGAAGAAATTAGCACCGATAGCGAAATTATCAACACGCCATACAAATCCGAGGAACAAGCCGCCAGTAGTCTCGATGCTAAAAAAGCTTTAAACGACCTAGGTTGGGCACCAACAATCGAATTAGAAGAGGGAATGAAAAAGGTAGTAGAGTGGTTCAAGAATAATACACAAAAATAATTAGTGGCCAAAGCGCCCAGGCCCATATCAATAACTCAACGATTCAATAAACAATTACCTAACAAATGGCCAAAAAGTCCAACATCCATCTTGCAATTGTCATTCCCGTTTATAACGAAGAGGGAGTGATCAAAAAGGTAATCGAAGGTTTGCCCACTAAGCTAAATGGCATCGGAAAAATTACTATCCTAGCCGTTAATGATGGATCTTTGGATTTATCTATCCGGGAAATAAAAATGACTCGGGCCAGGCTAATAAATTTACCAATTAATCTGGGATATGGCGGAGCAAGCATTACCGGATTAGAAGCTGCAAAAAAAATAAAATCTGATATAGCAGTTACATTCGATGGCGACGGCCAGCACAGTGCTGACGATATTCAAAAAATTGTAGATCCGATTATCGCAGGCAAAAGCGATCTCGTAATTGGCACGAGATTCTCTAATTCTAAAAACGTACCCCTGCTCAAGAGGGTTGGCATAAAAATGATGAATGTACTTACCTTTTTTATAACGGGGTCTTATGTTAGTGATTCTCAGTGCGGGTTAAAAGCATTTTCTGCAAAATCTTTGAATAAAATGAATCTCGAATTAAGTGGAATGGAGTTTGCTAGTGAAATCGTGCTTGAGGCTAAGCGTAAAAGATTAAAAATTACTGAGGTTCCAGTAAGAATAATCTATACGGGTTATTCGATAAAGAAAGGGCAGAGTGTATTCAACGGTATCAATATAATGTTAAAACTAATTTACAAAAAAATTACGAGGTAACTATGATTATTTTGTTTACAAAGTTTTTTTCGCTAATTCTGGCTATCATCGTCATAAGCCGTTCGATCAGCGATTTTCGAAGCAAAAAAGAGTCTCTGATTATGGCAGTTTTTTGGTCTATGGTTTGGCTGGCAATCACTATCTTAGCCTTCTATCCGCAACTTATAGATATTATCATTGTAAAGCTCGATAACGGAACGGGCATAGGGACTTTTAATGGCATCGCACTAGTTTTTATTATGTTCATCTGTTACAGAATCTATGCCAAAGCTCACAGGGTAGAGCAAGGACTGAGAAAAATTGCAACGCAGGTGGGGTTAAAAGATTTTGAAAAATGAGGATTCTTCTGGTTTCTCCCTATTTTTTTCCCCACAGAGGAGGTGTAGAGCAATTTAATCTCGAATTAAGCAAGTATCTAGCCAAATCTCACGACCTTACAGTGCTTTCTTCAAAATTCAATTCCGAAAAAGAAAGCGAGTATTTCCTTGGTTTCAAGATTGTAAGAATTCCACACTTTAATTTACTAGGCGGAACTCTACCCGTACCTAAAAGCAATTTAATTGTGAAAAAAATTATTGATTCATCAAATTTCGAAACAATAATCACTTCAACAAGATTTTTTCCAATAAATTTTTTGATAACATTTTACGCCAACAGGCGGAAACTCAAGCACGTCCATATTGAGCACGGTTCGGGATTTGCGACATTACGCAATCGCCTACTTTCGTTAATCAGCAAGGTGTATGATTTAATCATCGGACGCTATGTTCTTCGGTCGGCTGATGTCGTTTTTGGAATTTCAAAAAAGTCCGTTGACTTTGCAAAGTCTCTCGGCGCAAGAAGAACTGACCTGTTTTATAATTCAGTTGATTGCAAATTTTTCGACAGAACGACGAATAAAAAAAATCATGATCGAATAATTATTGCTTTTATAGGCCGATTCATTCACGCAAAGGGTATTCACGACCTTATTGAAGTATTCAAAACAATAGAAGGCGAAAATCTCGTGCTGAAAATCGTTGGAGCGGGCAATTACGAGCATAAATTAAAAGAACTATCAAAAGCGGATAAGCGTATAAAATTTATAGTCGAACCTAGTCGAGAGCAAATCAGAGACCTGCTCTGTGCAACTGACATCTTTGTTAATCCTTCCTACAACGAAGGATTGCCAACTTCAGTTTTAGAGGCCGGAGCGTCTTCTTGTGCGGCTATCGCCACAGACGTGGGAGGAACTTCTGAAATCATCGAACACAACAAATCGGGATTATTGATAAGACCAGCAGATCGAGGTAAATTATGTCTGTACCTCAAAAAGCTTATTAACGACAAGGCTCTAAGACTTAGCTTCTCTAAAGAATTAAATAAAACAATAAATAACAAATTCTGCTTTGATCATAATGCAGCAAACTTTCAGTCAAAAATTGAGAAGATATAGTAAATTCTATATCTTTAATCTCTTGGTTATCGCCGTGTTTCTGATAGTCGGACACTTCCAGCATTCGATACTCTTCTACCTAAAATTTATCTTAGGACCGATTTTTCTTTTTACAGTAGGCTTAAATCTCGCTCTTGCTTTAGAACAATTCATCGGCGAACCCCTGGGAAGAATTAGACTTGTGATTTGGTCTATTTTGTTGTCAATTTTTACCCTTTCTGGCTCGTTAATTACTTATTACTCAATTTTCGGCAGAATCTACCTACAAAATATTGGAATTATTTCTTTCGGTGTTTGGCTAATTTCTATTGCTTTATTATCTTACAGCCAGCTCACATTTAATAGAGAAAGCACCGATATTAAATTTAAAATTGACAAAAGGTGCTTTTTGGTGGCCCTAATCTCCACAATCATTTTGGCGTTTAACATGTTCGCATATAAGTTCATCCCCGAAGCGGATCCTTATTTGTATCTTGATAAAATTAAAGATTTTGTTAACACCGGATCGGTAAACTCCGGCGAAGCTAGACCTGTTTTTATTTTATTATTTGGCTACATCTCGAGTGCCACGCATATTTCGCCATACTGGCTTTTTAAAATCTTTTTGCCACTTTTTGTTTCATTGACACTGTCCCTCTCCTACCTCGATTTTGCCAGAAGATTTCTGAATGAAAAAATATCATGGCTTTTTGGAATTTTGTTTTTAACCTTTCCGGTTATTGTGATGGAAATTTTAATATCTCGACCACAAAGCATTTTTTTACTTTCCCTACCAGCATTTATTATTATCATTTTTCACTCCCTTGACAAAAAGGATAACCGGCGCAATCTAATTTCGCTCGCTTTGATACTTGTAATGAGTATTATAGGCATAAAAATTCACCAGTTTTTTTTGTTTGGAGTATTAATAAGCCTCTTCGCCCTCATCCTTTTTTACTCAAAAGAAATTAGGAAAAATCCTTTAACAAGCCTGTTAGCAGTAGGCGCTACTTTACTTTTGTTGTGGCCATGGGCTGAAAAAACTGGGCTTGTGAAAATTGCCAGCTCCTACTGCAATTTTTTTTATAACCACTTATCTGTTTCAAGCTTTGATCTCTGGTTTATTGACAATTATCGAAATGTAGATGGTGTCTACATGGGCTGGCCCGGTTTGTCTTTCATTTGTTACTACATCTACAATTTAGGACTGTCTTTGGCTTTGTTGGTTTATTTACTCTGCTTAAAAAGTAAAAGGCCCCATGCGCGCACTTTAACAAGCATGGTGCTCTACTTGTTATTAATTATATTTGTTTTGATTGCTGAAATATTCCCTAGATTTGGATTAGCTTATCTTCCGGACCGAGCATGGCTTTTTATCAGCGTAACAATCCCATTTGTCCTTATAGAATTATCTTCCAGAAAAGTTAAATCTGGTGACTTGAAGGTTTTGTTTTTCGCAATATTATTGGCGTCCCTCTCCTCGCCTTTTTTGTCATATTACAAATCAGGCTACGTCACAAATGATGAATTTGAAGCAGCAATGTTTCTTAAAAAAACGACCAGCCCTCAATCTCTTATTATTTCACAAGAAAGTAATGCTCCAATGATAGGATATTTTGGCAATAGAGAGTTCGCAAGTGGTTCTTCCGAGATTTTTTTTCATAAGGATTTTTCGTCCGCAATTAATGAAATTGAAAGTACAAAAAGTAATTATAGCGGGATTAAAGAATTAAAAACTGAAGCGAGCCGAACAAAAGAAGAAATCGAGAAAATCCTCTCTACATTAACAGTTAAAACAAATAGCCAAGAAGTGGATCTCTTAAGGGAAAAAGTATTAAAGCTGGAGAAACTACAAGTAAAGCTCAGGGACAAAGAAAAGAAATCTAAAGAGATTGAAGAAATATACATTCTATACTCAACTGATAAATTTGAGTCTCTTTATGGCTCGAGACAGTGGTGGAAGAACAAAAACTTTTATGATGCCGACTTGTCCATATTTGAGACCGATCGCTTCGAGGAGGTTTTTTCAAACGGTGGGGTCAAAATCTGGAGGTTTATCCAGTGAAAATCATCTTAACTACCTCCAGACACTACCCCTTCGACAAACCATATGCAGACAGTCTAAGGTTTGAAAAAATCCTCGAAGCACTTACGGAAGCAGGTAACGAAATATTGATTGTTGGCAAGAACAACAAACTTAAATTTGAACAGAAAAAAAATGTTTTTCTAATACCATCAAGCTCGCACAGGTTCATTGGCGAGATGTTACTGCTTGCTCTAGCTCCAATCTATATGTCAAAAATCATAAAAATAACCGCCCCTGATGTTATTTATTGTTATTCAATTTTTTACTCCCTCTTCTTAAGATATGTAAAGAAAAGAGACTACAAGATACACTTGGACATCCTGGGTATTGAGCATAAAGAAAAAAACAAATCAGGCAAAACTTGGCTTTTGAGTAAAATTTTAGCTAGTCTCGAAATGTCTTCTGTAAAAAAAGCTGATTTAATTACTACTGTAAACTATGCTCATAAAAAAATAATTTCTGGATTCACAAAAAAACCCATTGTTGTTTTACGAGATGCTGTGGAAGATAAATATTTAAAAAGCACAAAATCCAGTCACAATTCAAAAGAGCTCATTTTTGTTGGCTCGATCGCGAATCGACGTTTAGATGATCTATTTAGGGCCCTTCAAGAAAATAACGAAAAATTATCTGGACTAAGAGTGAAGATAGTGGGAGACGGAAAAGACCTGGACTTTTACAAAAATGCAGCTAAAAAAATTAATTTTTCATTTGAATTTTGCGGTTACGTCCCCCATGAAAGAGCTTTGGGCATGATTGAAAGGGCCAGTTTTTGTTTCTCCGACGATTGGTCAACTATCGGCTTCCCCTCCAAAGTTTTTGAATACATGGGGATGGGCAAAGCATCTATAGTAGAAGACACGTCCGCGACTAGAGAGATAATCGAAGATGGAAAAACAGGCATCCTTTATAATAGTCCATCCGACCTAGGCCTGAAGATCTCCAGACTTATGAACGACAAAGGATTCGCAAGAAAGATCGAATCGAACGCCTTCAAAGTTATAAAATTCAAACACACTTGGTCGATCAGAAAAAAAGAGCTCGTTAAGATCTACAAAGGGTTGAAATAAGGGCTAATCCTTGAGCTGATCCTTGGCTTTGATGATGTGGTAAAAAAAGGAAATAAGAAACAAAGCGATATAAACAGAAAAAAATCCAAGCCATATAATTTCCCTCACCAAGGAAGAAGCGTTCATTGATAAAAGTAAAATAATTGTAACAATTACGGCAACCTCAAGTGTCCCGACTAAAAAGCGATACGCTTTAAGAACCAGAGAATCGGTTTTCTCCGACAAAACATTTTTAAAAATTTTTGTTTTATATAAAATAACTGTTTTCATTTGCTGAGCGACTGAAGCAAGAATTACCAGAATCGCTAGCACAAAACCCATTATTAAAATTAGGACCTGATCGGTCTCGAGATAGGCCTTTAAAGCGATTGGAATAAACAAACCTACATAGCTAATGTAATGACCAATACTGTCCAGATAAGGGCCATACTGGCTGGTTTTGTTAGTTGATCGCGCCAGCTCTCCATCGACGCAGTCCAAAACCGCCCAAATCTCAAAGACTGCAATATAAAATGCGATGCCCCAATATCCCGGCAGAACTATTAAAAAACCACCCAATGGCACGATCATATTGAGTGCCGTTACCTGATTCGGGGTTATTTTAGTATATCTAGCCAAAAAGTAAGAGATTCTCAGTGAAATTGGCCTATTAAAAACTCCCCACCACTTTTCTTCAATTCTATTTAACACTTCCGGGTTGACGCAAATATTGCAATGTTCTTGAAAAGTTTTCTCTCCCATTACTTGCCATCCTTTAAGAAAGATTCAACCTCGACGAGGTCTTCTTGAAAATCAATCTCTTTTACAAAATTATTGCCGATATCAATTGCGGCAAGCTCGATTTTGTTATTTTTTGTAAGATTTTCAAGTGCCTTTTCGAAATAGTCTTTTTCCCCCACCTTCTCAAGCTCTCTTACAAAATTTGGTAAATCATTTTTTTTGATTAGATTTATTCCAACAGCTTCGCCCAAGCCATTTTTCACCTCTTTTGAAATCTTATCAATAAAACCGCTTCCATTAAGAGTGTATTTAATCTCCTCATCACCACACTTATTTTTATTAACAAGACAGGCCGACGTCTTCGATTTTACGAGCAGATTCAAGGCGCCGGTTTCAAAAAAAACGTCGCCATTGGTCCAGATGGTGTCTTCATCTATTCTGGAGAGCGCTCTATGCAAACTTTTTGCAGTATTATTGAGGGCGTAGGCATTGTTGTAAACAAAGGTCAGGTTAGGAAAGGCCTCCATAATCATGTCTTTTTTATAGCCGACTATTACATAAATATTTTTTTCACCGACAATTCCCGCTAACCGCTCAACCTGATAATCCATGATCTTGCGGCCGTTAATCAGTGTAGTCAGGGGTTTGGGAATAAGACTTCTTAGCCTCGTCGACATACCCGCGGCCAAGATCACTGCTTTCATAACTTGCTCCTCATTAAATTTTTTGAAATTAATTTAAGCACCCAGACAAAATCCGGTAGCGCATTAGCTAAAGTAGTCTTAAATCTAATCTTGATGTACACAAGCTGAACAACAAAATTCGCGAGGGAAGACAGCGAAATAATAATCGAAATCCACAGTATTCCCAAACCAAGAAAATAAGCAACGCTTAGCCCCAATATATTTAAAGTTAACCCGAAAGTCAAAATTATCGAATTTTTAAGTTGCAAATTACAAGAGGCGAAAAAGTTATTCAAAATGCCGATAAGCCCCCATGAACTAATCGTTATCGATAGAATTATCGCAGGTACAATGCTTGGCCTATAAGCATCAGAAAACAAAACCGGAACTAACAGGGGAGTCAAAACGATAAACGGGATTAAAACAATCAAATAGACAGCTGCTAACTTTGACAAAATCGATTTAGTAAAAGAGAGTGCAACTTTAGTTGACACGTTTTGGAGTTGCGTCACTTTGGGAAAGTGTGTGACAACCAAGGGTTTGCTTAATTCGCTCAGCTTATCGGCAATAGAATAGGCGAAAGTAAAATAACCGACATGGCTCAAGCCCAGTGAGCTAGAAATAACAAAAATACCCGCTCTTTGCTGAATAGTTTGAGACAGGGAGTTGTAGTAAACCGGCAAGCCATAGGTTAGTATTTGCATAAATAATTTCGACTCGAATTTGCCCACAGGGTTAAGTTGAAGCTTCTTAGCTTCTTTGAAAATTAAAATAAGCGAGATGACGCTATTTAATATATAAATGCTTAGAACTAGAGGTATATTAATTTTTACAAACGGCCATGACACAATAAATATCAACGAAGGTAGTCCAAAATAAACAAGATTGTTAAAGTTTGCAATTTTGAACTTTTCAAGCGCGTAGAAAACACCAAGAACATTAGCTCTTAAGAAATTTAAAATTAAAAAAATTGCTATGAATGACGGAATATAAATTGTATCAGCAACTCCAAAAAAATCAGCGTCCGTCAAATGTGGCCTGTAAACCAGAACGACACCAACAGCGAGCAGGAAGCTCAAAAAAAATGAACTTGAAACAACCGTGCCATAGATTCTTGAAGCACTGTATTTATTCGAATTTATAAAATATGAAACTGACGATCTCGTCCCTAAGCTGATAAATTTGTTTAGAATATCAGCAACTGTTATCACCAAAGCAAGAATACCCTGATTGACAGGCCCAAGAGCTCTGGCCAAAATAACGGCGGTTAGCAAACCAAAAATGCTCACCGCAACGTTATTAATTCCAACAGAAACAGTGTTCTTGCTAAATTCCTTATTTAATTTAAGATTTTCCGCCATTTCCTTGTTAAATCATCAATATATCGCTGGTCAAAATAATCGGAAGAAAACCGCTTTTTTATTTCTTTATCTGAACTCTCATGAACTCGCTTTGATGAAGATCGCGCTTGAAACGAGATTGGTTTCCCTTTTTTAAGAAGGTTTTTTATTACTATAATGGATTTAACAATTGGATCGCCAGATGGCGCAAGAATGCTGGCCATCTCTCTTTGTAGGGTTTGGACACGCGGATTATGCATTGCGGAAATAAATTTTCTTTCATCTGTTAACTTTGGGATTGTAGCCATCGCCTCCACCCTCAAATGGCTTGCGGTTTTAAATGGCTCCAAGCGATAGGAAGGCTTCGAAACACTAATCGCATCTAAAAGACCAGTGGAAATGGACGAAATAATTACATCGTTTGACAAGATCCACGCCCTCATATCCTCTTCTCTAATGATATGTAGCGATTGCGGTAAGTGCTTCAGTGTTTTTTTTATAAACACAGCGTGCTCATCACTTGATATCGCCGGCCTCGGTCTTAAAATAATCTCGAATTCATCCGGATTTAAGGATTTCAGCCACAACAAGACTCTGCGATAAGACTTAACGTAGAAAAGCTTGTTGTAAATCGCAAAATATGGACTATAACCCAGTCTGACTCTAGCCATAATTTCTCCAATTGTTAAAAACGCCCAGGCATAGTTTTCTGGGAAAAAAATCCATTTTTTTTCAGAATCTAAATTATATTCCTTCGCAAGCTCGTTTCTTGTCTTGAAGATATTCGAATACGGGGTACGCATCAACGTTAACGGAAGCGATCCGACTTCAAAAATGTGATCACGTTTAACGCCATTATCACTCAGGAAGCGGGAGAAATCTTTGCTCCAAGAGAGATGGTAAACTTTATTTAATACATAGTCTCCCTTGGGCGCTTTGTATTTTGAAAGTAGTCGAGAGAAAAACTGTTCATAGTTAAAATTAAGATATACAGAATCAGGAAAGCGTTCAGCGATGCGTCTAAGCACGATGTTATCAATTGTATAAAAATAAGGGAATAAGATTAGTCGCGGGTTTTTGCAAGCCACATTGTGTTTTTTTAGGGGCAACGATTCAATCAGCACGCTGAAACCTTCTCGTTCCAGATAATATTTGGTTACCGTTGCAACCAATATCTCACGGGCCACGTGTTCGATATAAATAAGAACATCAACTTTTTTCATGACTTTGTGATCCTGATAAGTTTCTCTGCAACAAACATCTCCGTCTTAGACATCGATTCATGGGTCGCTCCTGCTATGTGTGGTGTAATGATCAAGTTCCTACTTTTTTTTGTCAGTCGAATAAATTTATTGAGATTGTTTTTTCCGTTTTCATTTCTGATAACATCAAGCCCCACCCCAGCAAAATACCCCTTACTGATCAGCTTGATGAGCTCCCGCTCATCAACTAATTCGCCTCTAGCAGTGTTGATAAAATATTTATTTTTTAATAACTTCAAATATCGCTTGTCGAAAAAACTATCATACTCCTTGCTGTAGGAGGCGCACATAGCCACAATATCACATTGTTCACATAATTCACTCCAGTTACTCAACCGCTTAGCAAACCCATTCGTAATTTTTAGCTTATCAATATCATAGAAAAAGACCTTGGCTCCAAAAGAATTCAGATATTTTGCGTATTTCCTCCCTACCCGACCGTAGCCAATAATGCCTATTTTTTTTTCGAAGATTTCTTCACCCTTATAACGGTCACGGTCCCAGACGGGGTTGTCACTAGAAAGAAAGGATCGGCTATAATTTCTTAGCAAAGCAATGGTGAGACCCAAGGTATGTTCCGGAGTTGCCGCGATGTTTTCAGTCAAAAAATCTACCTCGCCCTTTAAAGAGACGACTTCAATGCCTCTTCTAGCGCAGTAATCAAGGTCGATATGGTTTAATCCTGTTGTAGGAGAACAGATATACTTGATCGACTTTGCGCCTGCGAGCAATTTTTTATCCCAAAAATGCTTTAATCTTACAAAGATAGCATCTTTATCCATTAAAAACGTGGTTAAATCAGAGCCATCACCAAAAAACTCGACCACCCCAATTGAAGACAGGCGCTTGAAGGCTGGTTCGGAAAAATCTTTTTTTTCAACGATTCCAATTTTCATAGACCCTCCTAGCTAATTCTAAATCTTCCGGGCCGTCAACATTGACAGAGTAAATCTTTTTCATCTCTAACAAGAGAGGCTTATCCGATATAATTTGTTTTGTCTTTTCCAGATATTGCGTCCTTGTCAAATAAATTGCCCCGTTCCTGACATAAATCCCTCCGTGCTCTTGCCGACGGACTCCTTTGTTATGAAGTTTGTTCAACGGTTGTAAAAAATTATCCGGTTGTTTTCGATACATCACAAGAGGATTAATGTATTCCTCTAGATAACAGCTAATCAATGATTCACCCTCCTTTTCTGCCAGTATCTTAATCGCTTTCTCTAGATCGGCCTCAGTTCTGAAGGGAGAGGTAGGCTGAAGTAATAATACTGCATCAAAAATCTGATCGAGTTTTTTATAATAATCTATTGCGTGAAGAATAAGATCAATGGATTTAGAGTTATCACCAGATATTTCCTCCGGTCTCAAAAAAGGGGCTTCAGCGCCATTCGCGATAGCGATATCAGCATATTTTTGACTATCAGTTGATATTATCACTCTGTCAATCAATCCCTTTTTTTTGAGTGCTACTGCAGGCCTGACTGCTAACGCCAAAAGTGGCGAGCCTCCGACCTCAGCAATATTTTTGTCCTTAACGCTTTTTGATCCAGAGCGGGCAGGAATAATGGCAAGTACCTTCACTTCTCCTCCATAAAATTTCTTAAAAATAATTCAAAAGTTAAAATCTGTAAAAATCTTTGGCGATGATTAGCGTCTCCTCTT
>MWBO01000063.1 GCA_002071685.1 candidate division WS2 bacterium ADurb.Bin280
CCTCTCGACAAGTTTGCGAGCTTCCACCAGAAGCAAAAAGCTTATTTTTCTTCCTGAAACGAATTTTTAATTTTTTAATTGTGGTTATGCGCTATACGTTTTTCGTTTTACACTTTCTGTTATCTGAATTCTGGCCTCTGGAGTCTGGTATCTGAAGACTTTTTAATTAGATCTACTGCAAAATGGCTTTTATTCTACGAACTCCAGCGCTCGAGGACTCTTCTTTTATAATTTTAAATTGACCTAGCTGAGAAATATTTTCAACGTGTGGACCACCACAAATTTCGCGCGAAAAAGGTTGCTCGCCTTCTTTGCCGATAGTAAATATTTTGACTTTGTCTCCATAGCGATCATGAAATGAGCCCGTTGCACCAGATGTTTTTGCCTCGTCAAGAGACATCTCCTGCATCTTAATGGGCAACGCTTCAGATATTTTTTGATTTACCAAGTCCTCAATTTCCTTGATCTGTTCATCGGTTAATTTACTAGGATAATTAAAGTCAAACCGCAATCTCTCCTCGGTTATGTTCGAACCTTTTTGCTCGATATCCTCGCTTAACAGGTCACGAAGGGCCGCTAAGAGTAAATGCGCTGCGGTATGCAATCTGGTTGTTTCCACTTTATTATCCGCCAGACCGCCCTTGAACATTCCGCTTGAGGCAGTGCGAGATTTTTGCTGATGATTTTTCTTCATTACCTCAAAAAGGCCTATTGCCCCCTCCTTAATAGGAATATCTTTTTCAAGAGCAATTTCTGCGGTAACTTCGATAGGCATTCCGTATGTTTGATATAGATCAAATAATTGGTTTGCATCAATCTCATATTTTGACCAATGTTCATCATTTTTTCGAACCGTCATCCCCGAGATGATATCAAATTGCCTCATTCCCTTTTCTAAAGTCGTTCTAAATTTTAATTCTTCTTTACTCGTCTCTGTTCTAACTAGATCATTATCAGTCAACTGATCAGTAAAATTATCATAAAGTCCAATTCTTCGCCCTTGAACAATCGCCCGACGGATCAAGCGACGCAGAACATATCCCTGATCTTTGTTTGACGGCAAGACACCGTCCGCAATCATTGCCGCCGCCGACCTTATATGATCAGCGATAATTCTAAATTCTTTTTGATTTTCATCATATTTTTTGCCGGATATTTCCTCTATTTTTGAAATAATCGCATCAAACAAATCCGTCTGAAAAACATCACTCTTTCCCTGCATCATCGCCGTCAGTCGCTCCAGTCCCATACCCGTATCTATTCCTTTTAATTCAGACGGCTCATATGTACCGTTTTTCAAAACAAATTCATTAAATACTAAATTCCACACTTCAACGCCATCGACGTAAAATTCAACAGTCGGACCGCCGGGCGATCCTTCAGTTCCGAGCGACCAAAAATTATCACCAAAGCCCTGCGGGCGAATATCATCAAGACCCTCAACTTGTTGCAAAATTGCAAGCGATTCCTTGTCTTCAGGAACTTCTTTCGCGTCATCCTTGAAATAAGTTGCGTAGATTCTCGACTTGTCTATCTCCAGCTCCTTTGTCAGAAATTCCCACGCCCACTCGATTGCTTCTTTTTTGAAATAAGAACCCTTCTCTCGTGGATAGCCAAAACTGAAATTTCCCAGCATTTCAAAAAAGGTAAGATGTGTTTGATCGCCTACTTCATCAATATCGCCCGTCCGAACACATTTTTGGCAAGTAGCTATTCTCACCGACGGAGCCTCTTCGGGAAACAAATAAAATCTTTTGAACTGTTGCATTCCGGCGGTTGTAAACAAAACGCTTGGATCATTTTCGGGCAATAACGAAGAAGAAGGCAATATTTTATGCCCCCTCGACTCAAAAAAATTCAGAAACTTCTCGCGAAGTTCATCTGCTGATAAGTGTTTTGAAGTAATCATTTATGAACGCCTTCCAAAAAGCACCTGTCACATCACCACTTCCTTTGGCTTCCACGCGAATCGGCTCGGGAGTTTTGGTCGCTTTTATCCCTGTGACAGTCAAAACTGACACACCCTCTGAGCCACCCGCTTGAGATGATGAAGAACCATAAAGAGTTGCGTAATATTCTCTCGCTGCCAGAATCTTGGGAGAATAGTTTCTAGTCTCCGCCACCAATCCAGATGTTGTTCCGGAAGAAAGATAGCGCCGAGCAGCCCTGTCGCCGCCATTGTAGGCAATCAGAGCGGCTACTTCATTCCCGCCATAAGTCCCCATCAAGCCGGCAAAATGAGCCGCACCAAGACAAATATTTGTTTTGGCGTCAAAGGGGTCGCCGGTAATTTTACCCTGAAGTTCGGCAACTCGATTTTTCAATCCGGCAAAAGTGGCAGGCATTAATTGCATAAATCCCATGGCGCCGGCTGGCGAGACTGCGTTTTGATTGAATCCCGACTCTTTGAGCATGGTCGCCACGAGAAGGGCTTTGTCGAGCCCAAAAATCCCTGCACATTCGTCAATGATCCCCCTTATTTCACCTGGAGGTTCGGGATAGAGCGTGTCGGCAAACATCTTCGGAAATCCATAGTAAACCACAGGCACCATTAATAGCAGTACCGCCACTATCGATAAAGCTGTAGAAATCTTTTTTCTCATTAGAATAATATTAGCAAATTTATACAATTTAACAATTAGTTAATTTTTCAATTAAGTAATTAACAAATTAAGAATTAAGAATTATGAATTAATTAATCAATTAGGCAATTAGACAATTTTTCAATTAAGAATGAAGAATGTAGAATTAATTAGTCAATTAAACAATTAAGAAATTATGAACGAAGAACTATGAATTATTCTGGTCTTTGGCATCTGATATCTGTTCTCTGTAATCTTATGGTTTAAAGTAGCTATACGTTATTAAATAGCATCGATTCTTTTCCTCACCTCCTCCAAAGCCCCTGCATCGTTTTCTTCATGTTTGCCCTTCTGATCCATACTAGTTCTCACTACACCCTCGTGTGCGACGGTGTTAATATCATCAAAATACCCTTTGAAATCTTCTCTTTCCATCCCACCATGAACCGTTGGCGAAAACCTCTTCCCCTTTTCTTCTTCCGGAGTTCTCGGTGTTGGACTGAATAGATTAGGGTGTTCCTTATGCCCTCTACCCATATACCCCCTTATTTTGTTTATAAAATCAGTTTAATCTTTCTTCTTACCAAACACACCTCACTTATTCTGATGTGGCTTGCCACAAGACTTGTCCGCCGTAGCCTTACGCGAAGTTAAAAGTCAGCTCATACCTAGCAAAGTGTGGCTTGCCACGCGAAGCCAGCTATGAGGCTGGCGAAGTGTGGTGCCCGAGGTCGGACTCGAACCGACATTCTCATAGAGAACAGCATTTTAAGTGCTGCGCGTATACCAATTCCGCCACTCGGGCATTACTTTTTCAGCTTGCTCCCCCTGTAATGAGGTTTTAAACTATGACAATTTGGACAAAGAATTTCGAGATTTTCAATCCTATTATCTCGTGCATCACCATTTTTATGATTTATCTCTACCGGTGCACGACCATCTTTCGATATCTCCGCCCACCCACAACATTCGCATCTCGCTTCTTTAATTCCCTCTTTAAACAGCCTTCTTTTTAGTTTATACGATTGAAAATTGCTGTCCCTCACCAATATTTTCTCAAGCGACATAAAAGGCCTTGGATTAAACTTCATTCCAACATTCCAACCCTGGCCTAAGAAATGAGATGTATCGAGTTTATACTCACAAATATACTTTTCTAATTGCTTATAATTGCCTCCCGTTGGCCTGAGGCCAATTTCTTTCAAAACAGCCCTTTTACTCTTAGATTTTTCTACAGCTTTTGTCAAATCACTCAAGCTCCACCTTCTTCTTTTAGCCATGAGCAAATTATATCAAACGGCAAACACCAAATTCAATATATCAAAGTGCGTATTCCTATTTTTTATTTGCAAATCGTCTTTTGAACAAATCCGCCATCTCTCCATCGAGAGAAAAACCGGACGCTTTCTTGTGCCCCCCTCCCCCAAAAAGCCGAGCCAATTTTGCTACATCAACACTGCTCGACTCGGTTCGCAGGCTGGCTTTTATTGTACCATCGTCACCTTCAACAAACAATATTGCAACCTTGGCCGAGGGAATATTATTCATCAGGTTGACAATTCCCGAAGCATCTTCTGCTTTTGCTCCGGAATTTTCGATATCACTATTTGTTAAATACGATATAGCAATTTTATTTCGGCCTATTTTTATCCTCGAAAGAGCCACGCCCCACAAACGAAGAGCGCAGGTGCTTTTTGCATTATTTATACTTGAAGAAACCAAGGCAATCCGACCCCCATGGCTTAAACAAGAGGAGGCAACCTGAAGAGTTTTTTCGGTGAGGTTTGAGTGCTGAAATCCACCGGTATCAAAATAAATTGCCGAAAGAATATAAGTGGCAATTCTGGGCGTGATTTTCGCTTTGAGAAAATTCAGCATGTCCCAAACGATTTCTGCAGCTGCCGCAGAACGTTCGTCAATGAGATTTATTCTGGCAATTTTATGTAAATCATTTTTACAGTGATGATCAATATTAATCAGAGGTTTAATTTTGCAAACACTTGAAAGTCGATCTGGAAAGCCGGTTCTTTTGGCATCGCCACAGTCAATCGCGAATATCAAATCGAAATCTCCCAACAGAAAATCCCCGACAATCTCATCTACCCCGGGCAAAAATTGAAAAACTTCAGGAATATCACCCTTGACTGCTAGCAGGACAGATTTATCTTTTTGCACCAAGAACTCTCTCAACGCCAAAGATGAAGCAATAGTGTCACCGTCGGGATATTGGTGCAATAAAATCAGTATTTTTCCCGACTTTGAGATCAGATCGGATATTTTTTTGAAATCTTTAATCATTTTCTGATTGGAAGAAGTAGGCCCGCTCCTCCTCCAAATCAGACCTTGTTAATTTGACACTGTCTTGTTCGATCAGATCTATTCCACCCGAGACGAGCTTTGCTCTAGCATCGTTTGATCCAAAATAAATACTTATTTTCGGCTCAATTTGATTGACTTGTTCTATAGCATCCTCAACATTTCCGTCCAACCTGACAAACAGTGCCTCACAACTGGACATTTTTTCCAAGTGCTCCTTGGACATTTTTTGCTTGAAATCAACCGCACCCAAGACTACATCCTCCGCTTGAAAAACATAGAGATTGTCATCTATCCCCTCAACTGACACTCCCCCTATCTCATACTCACCAGCCCCCTCTAGCTCGACATCATTTATTGCAACCTTGTGATCGAAAATGACAGTAGCATTCTTTGTCTTGAGTTCTATTTCATTCTTTTTATTTTTTGAAAATTGCATCTTCCTCCATCCCTTATTCGCCAAAAGTTTGATCAAATATTGGCGCTGTTTATTAAAGTAAACTCATCTTTGAGCCGGAGATTTATCATATCAAATCGAGGCATTAAAACAAGGCGGGGGAGCGTCGCATGACGCTCCCCCGAGTTCTGCATGGGGATCAGAATTTGCAACTCACCTGCTTTCGATCCCCGTTCAAGTTGTAGTAAACGATCGCCCCTCTGGCCGCTGTCTCCCTCTCCTTGATCGAGCCGCTGACAGTTAGAAGGATGACACTAGCCACCCCTCGCGTTGTCGCTACTCGCCCCATATCAGCGTCATACCTCCAGCCATAGCTAGTTGGAAATCCCGCGGCGGTGTAAGCAGTCCCACCGAAGGGACGTGTATCCTGGAATCGGATGGTTCTCCCGTCAGCCCCCGTCAGGACCATGGAGACGGTGCCTCTAGTGTCCGCGAGCCTGTTGAACACTAACTCAAAGGAGACACCATCTTCCCTGTTGGCACCTCTGCCAGAGACTGTAACCGGGGCACATGAGGGCGCCGGTTGACCACCTCCCCCTCCACCACCGGATGTCGGCGCAACAAAGAAGGGAGACACCGACCCTACCGACCCTGATCCGCCCGATGCTGCAGCAGTGTTGGCCTTTATGCCAGTCCCCCGCGAGGAATCACCGGCGCCTGCGCCACCGGGCAGCGAACCGTTCAGTAATTCGCCCACGAAGTTCCTCTGGTTGGAGTTGGAATTGGGAGGGGTACCCTGCAAAGACGGAGGTACCGGCACCAAACTGGCGCCTTCTGGCCCGACAGTCAGATCGAAGCGATCGGAGCCCTGAACCAATCCGGCGATCAGTCCACCGACCAGGGCGCTCGCCACCTGATCGAAGGTTGACGGCTCTTTTTGCTTCTTCGGCTTGTCGTAGGGCAGAACTTCGATCGCCGAAGTGCCGATGACTTTACCGATCAGGAAGTAGAGATAGCACCCGTCCTTCAAGACCGGCGCGGGAAGAGACGTGGGATCGAAGCGAAGCGTCCCATCGAAGTGATCGGTGACAGCATTTTGCTGATGATCGGTGCCGTTTTTGCCCACGGCAAAGATCACGTTGCCGACGCCGGGGCCAAAAGGCACCCCAGTGTAGTCGATCACTATCTGCTCCGTCGCCTCGATCACGTCCCCCGGGCAGACTGACGCACTAGTAATTCGCGCATCGGCAAAGGCAGCATAGCACCGCCTCGACCTGATCGCCTCCGCTATCTGGTGCTTGGAGGCGCAGTTCACGTAAGTGCGCCGCAGATTCCACGGTGCGTGCATCGTGGCGGAGAAGTTTCCTGTATCCGCTAAGTACTTCCCAATCGCGTTGAGACGAGATACATTCGGGCCGTGATAGTCACTCCCCGTCACCACGGCCATTGGCTTGATACGCGCGACCTTCAGCTTCTTGAGGAAATAGAGATCGGTCGCGGCGTCTTTTCCGAAGCTGTCGAAGATCTCGACGCCATCAATGTCGGCGTCGAGCATCTTGAACGGATAGGCGGCACACGTGGGATGAGCGGCTATCAGAGCCGCTCCAGATTCCCGAGCACACTTCTCAATCGTCTCGAGTGCCTCGGGAGGACTGCTTTCACCGCTTTGCGCAGTGACAGAGGCAACGGTGATTGCCGACATCAGGCCTCCGTAGTACAGAAGGTGACTGCCATGGCTGGGCCCAAGACCGCACTCAAGGCCTGGAACACACCCGTCCACACTCATCGCTGTCGCAAGCCATGATCCGTAGCCACTCATCTTTTGTGACTGATGACTCATTGAGGCCGTCTTGTTGATCATTTCCGCATGATCAGACAGCAGCGCATACCTGTTGCCGCTGCTGATCATGTAAGCGGTGGCGTCCTCGATCGACGAGACGCCGTCAGAGAAGTTGCTGTGGTAGTGGGCGCCGACCGGCATCCACTCCCCTATGCCGGCAGAACCAGCAGAAGTACACAACACGAGCCAGATCAGACAGACCACTCCCAAAACCCTCGACATTTCGCCGACCTCCTACCCGTATTAACCCTTTTATCAAAGGGCTCACGTCCAAAAGAAAACGCCTCAAACGAGGCGCTTTCTTTTGGACAAGCAAAATACTTTTTTAATCGGCCAAACGAAGGCCGATTCTGCGCGCCTCAGGTTTCAATTCTATAACTTCAAAGCGATGTTTCTCCCCCTCTTTTAGTGATTTGATTTTATCCGCATCAGTTCCGGTTGCATTAACCAAGCCATCAAGAGAGTTCTCCATTTTGACGAAAGCGCCATAGGCGGTCATCTTGGAGATTTCTCCTTCGACCTTTTGGCCAACTCTCATTTTTTTCATCTTTTCAATCCATGGATCATTAGTCAGTCTCTTGATAGACAAAGAGATCTTGCCAGCATCTATTTTGACAACTTTTGCTTTTATCTTTTGTCCAACCTTAAACATCTTGTGCAGGTCTTCGACGTGATCCCACGATACTTCAGATATGTGAACCAACGCTTCGATATTGTTGAGATTAACGAATAGACCAAAAGGTGCGATTCCGGTGATCACGCCCTCTACAGTCTCTCCTGTGTCAAAAAGTGTATCTACTCCGCCGGCTGCTTCAGCAACTGCCATTTTCTCAGAGAAGATAAGTTTCTCTTCATCTTTGTCAGCGGCAATTATCTTTGTGGTAAGAGCCGTACCGATCATTTTTTTAAGTTTTTGTAGAATCTGGCCGGGATCTCCGCCTTCAACTCTGGGGTAGTGCTCGACAGACAATTGCGAAACAGGTAAAAAGCCCTGTATCCCGCCGATCTCTACCATCAAGCCACCCCTGTTAGCATTGGCAACTTTGACTTCAACCAGCGTTCCCTTATCCATCTTCTCCTTGAGATTGTCCCACAGGCGATCCCTGTCGGCTCTCCTTAAGCTCAAAACAACATAACCCTCTTTGTTTTCCATCGAAACAACAGAAGCTGTGATCTTGTCACCGGTTTTTAGCTCGTTTGTATCAAACGAAAATTCTTTTTCCGGAACAAAGCCGTAAGTTAGACCAGCAACATCACACAATATCCTATTACCGGTAATTTCTACGACCTCGCAATCGACGGAATTTCCAATCGAAAAAGGGACGACTTGATCGCCCGCCTCTTCGACAACCTTATCCATTGTCAATTCTTTCTCTTCTTCTTTCTTAACTTTGACTGCCATTTTTTATAAATTTTTCCTTTCTTTTGCTCTGTTCGTACATAGAAAACATCTTTGGAAGTCTCACTATCAGGTAGTATAGCAGAAAAATCAGCCAAATCAACCATATTGTGGCAATCAACAGCGCATAGACCCTATAATTGAAAGGTTCGATTTGAGCAAAACGGCTGGCAAAGTAGAAAATCAGAGCAAATGGAGGAACTATCAGAAAATAAGCGACGTTTTTGAGATATTTTTTGAAAAATCTTGGTTTTGTGACTTTATTTAAGTAAATAAATATACCAAAGCCAATAATGATCGAAATTACAAAAATTATTAAATAATAAAGGGAGTGTCTCGTGTTCGCCGAAGGTGCGATAGTCAGGTAAGTCCAATTAAAGAATTTTTCAAAATCAAAAATCTTCTCTTTGAAAAAGTTAAAAAAAGTATTCATTTAAAAATATTTATCGTTCGCCACAGACAGAATTATTCTTCAATTTAGATGGCTTGCCACGCGACCTGTCCACCGTAGCTTTGCGCGAAGGTGGAAGTCAGCTTTGGTTAACATAGTGTGGCTTGCCACGCGTAGTCAGCCCAAGGCTGACGAAGTGTGGTGCCGAGGGACAGAATCGGTCACAAGTCGATTTCTGCTGAAATCGCTCGCGACCCCGCCTCGCTCGCCTTCGCTCGCTCCGGCCTTCGATTCTCCGCAGGAGCACCATAGAAATATCATTGGCCTCCGGCCAATAATCTCTATGGTGCCGAGGGACAGAATCGAACTGTCGACACCTGGTTTTTCAGACCAGTGCTCTAACCACTGAGCTACCTCGGCAATAACAAAATCTTACCTGTTTTGTTGGTGGGCGACAAGGGATTCGAACCCCTGACCTACTCGGTGTAAACGAGCCGCTCTAACCAGCTGAGCTAGTCGCCCACGATAAAATTTAATGGTGCGGACGAGAGGACTCGAACCTCCACGCTCTTGCGAGCACAGGCTCCTCAAGCCTGCTTGTATACCAGTTTCAACACGTCCGCATTGACATAGATTATATCTTAAATTAACAATTTTTCAATCATTTACACTAAAAAAAGAACGGGCCCCAAAGGGGCCCGGGACAACCATACAACCGGAGACTACCAGTGGTCGGGAATGCCGACGTGACGACCCGCCACGACCAGATCACCGTGGGTCTGGATGAACAGCCCGAACAGGAAAATGACAAACACTGTACGCACCTCCTAGGCCATCGGCCTAAAAAATGTAACTGATAGTATATTTTTACAAAACAATAGTTCGGAAAAAAATAGAAAAAATCAGACAATTTTGGTTGCGATGGCAATTTTTAGATCAAAATCCTTAAGTTTGAGAGAAAAATTATCGTACATACCTCCCTCGATAACGAATTTCAAACCGGTCAGTTTGGAAAGGGGAGAGGCGATTTTGCTCTGCAAATCAAACCTGCTTTTTGCATATGTTGAAGGGAGCATTTCATTTGAAATTTGAAAATTACTGCTTGAAAGTAAAGTTGAGAGAATTTCCACGGTCGCTTTTTGGGATAGAAGCTGAGTAGAGTCAACTTTTTTGTTTTTATAAAATATTCTTGAACTTTCATCATCGAGCAGAAGATCGAAGCCGCCGGAAGAAAAATCGTCTTTTTTCAGTGCGATAGTTCTCCTTGTTTTTGATCCGTCAAATACAGTTATAGAGTACATGCCTTTTTCTATAAAACTAGAAAAAACTTTGTTTTCAAAATCCTGTTCGATTATTACGCCATTTGACTCAACTCCATCTCGCCAACTTAAATAATCGAGAGAATAGTCACGCCTGCTCTTTCCAATTTTCTCAATTTCCGCCCGAAATTGGCCGTAAGGGGTAGCAAAAAGCATTTCCCCGCCTCTACCAACACCTGTAATTTTGCACCCCGAACCAAGCCGACCACCTAGATTGTCGGCAATTTTGTGGATCGTCGAATAGATGTCGTTTGATCTCGGATTGGATATTCCCAAGAAAAAAAGAAGATTTTGGTATTGGTTGAGGGTATTAAACAGTAGCTCCAAATCAGACGCGCCATGGTCGCCGAGCAAAATATTTTTAAGGGCGACTAAATTTTGATTGGCAATGTGATCGAGAATCGCCAGATAATCTTCCCAAAATGAACCCTTGTATCGGCCCAGAAGACTTTTGGCTTGCGCTTCGAGCTCTCTAGTAATTTGAATCATTTCCTGAGCAGACGAGATTACGGCGGCCCCTTGAACGAGCTGTCCGGTAAAGATCAATCCAAAATCAATTGGCCAAACCGGCTCGCTCGGCAAATCGACGATCTCGTCAAGTGGCTTGATCCAAGAGTCTTTATCACCCTGAGAGTAAACAATCGGGTAGGCTCCTTCTGTCAAAGCCGCTAGAGCGGTTATCGGAGATTTTCTGCCTTGTTGCAAGGCAATACTCATCCTACTGGCATTACTTGCGATATTTTTTTGACTGCCCCCTTGCAATTTGGCAAGCGATGCACAAATCGCTCCCAAGGCACCCAAGGAAACGCCCAATGGTAGCTCGCTCAGCAATCTCAATCTGTATCCGGCAAACTCGTCCTTGAGCAAATTATTGAGCGTACCTGAAATATGTCGGTCCAAATAACAGTTTTCAAATTTGTTTTTTGATGGGAAAAAAGCCAAAATATTCTGGCTGACCTCAAACTTTCCATCTTCGATTTTTTCAAATCCCGCATAGATTCGGCTAGGTATTTTAGAACAAACAGCTAGACCACCAAAAAACGAAGAAAAATCTCCTGTCCAGAAAAAAATATGGGGAGCTGATGCAGCCTTTGCACAAGAAGAGAAAAATTGAAAATAAATATCGGAATGATTCTTTTTTAGCAAATCAGAGTTCATCTAATCACTCCATTCTTTTATCGCCCTTTGGTAAATCTCCGGAGTGCCGACATCAAACCATTGCCCTTCAAATAAATATCCTTTAATT
>MWBO01000064.1 GCA_002071685.1 candidate division WS2 bacterium ADurb.Bin280
AAAAAAGTTTACAGAGAACAGAGGCCAGACGACAGAAAATGTATAACTTATAACGAATAACGTATAACCACAACGAAAAATTAAAAATTCGTTTCAGGAAGAAAAATAAGCTTTTTGCTTCTGGCGGAAGCTCGCAAACTTGTCGAGAGGGTTTGCCAGAAAGAAAAGCTTATTTTTTGCTCTTGAAACAAGCGTGCAGGGTAAGGAGTCGATAGAACCATAGGGGGTGGAGGGGTGGTACCCGGAACCGCAATTAAGCCCCTCTGGTTCTATCATTGTCTGTAGTTTTAACTACTAATAAAGAAAATGTTTTTATTTGATTTGAATTGCGGGCTCTTAATTCATAATTCTTCACTCTTAATTCTTAATTTGTCAAAGCCATTATTCTTAATTTGTTAACTGTCTAATTAATTAATTGATTTTCTGCTACAATCTAGAAAAAATCAAAGGAGAATTATGAACAAAGTGATCGTCATTACCGGAGGGGCGGGAGGACTGGGTAGAGCAATAATTGAAAAACTTTGCGGTCAAAACACCATCATCGCTCTGGATAGCAGCCAAGAGAAATTAAATGAGCTTCAAGCGCAAACATCCTGCCAGACTCTACTTTGTGATATCACTGATCCAGAGCAAGTAAAAAAAACTATCGAAAAAATCCTTCAAGACAACGACAAAATCGACGTTTTGATAAATAATGCCGGAGTCTGGATTCAGGGCAAACTAAATGAGAACGACGATCAAAAAATTTCCAACGTCTTTGCCGTTAATTGTCTCGGAACAATTTACACCACTAAGTACGTTCTTCCGGCAATGCAGGAAAATAATGCAGGATTGATATTTAATATTGTTTCAATGGCGGGATTGTCAGCCAAGGGCGAAAGGTCGGTTTACAATGCTTCAAAATGGGCAATGACCGGCTTCACCAAGTGTCTACAAGAAGATCTCAAAGGAACGCAAATCAGGGCAATGGGTATCTACCCCAGCCTCGTTAACACAAAACTTTTTGAAAACGCCGGCATTTCGCGAAATGACTTGGATAGGGGCCTCAATCCAGACCAGATCGCTAAGACAATTGAATTTGCGATGTCACTTGAACCGACCGTCAATCTTGACGAAATAGTGATAAAAGATATTAGGTACTAGGCAATATTGGCATCGAGAACAACCGGTCGGTCTTCTTGATCGCTTTGCTTGATCAGCGCTTCATCGGGTGCTACAACCGCTTCTTTGAGAGTAATTTTGATAATTTGCGAGCGATCTATGACCCTTTTTGAAACTAAACCTTTGACGTAGAGACGCAAAATCTCTCCACTTCTTCCATCTATAAGAACATCCTGAATTCGTCCGAGTCTTTTGCCATCTTTGGTGACAGCGGGCAGATTAAAAATTTCAAATCGGCTATCGATGATTTGAGCAATTTTGTGTATTTCTTCTTTTTCGACCAAAGAATCTTCTCTATTAATGACAACCCCGTTTTTTTCAATTTCAATGATGTCGGCGATGGAAACAACCAGTGATTTGGAAAAATATCCACCCTTTTTGACAACGAGGGCTTCAAGGCGTTTTCCCTTCGGATCCACGATGGTTTTTTGAACAAGACCAACCGCCTCGCCTTCGGCAAGCGAGCCGACAGTCATCCCCTCCAGTTGTTTTAATTCGATAAGCACAGTATAAACAAAAAAACTAATAATCAGTCCGCCTTGATCCAGTGACTATTACAAAATGAATACTTCACTACCATTATAGCAGGGGCGCGGACGAATGTTGCCATTCGACCGCGCCCCGAAGGCGTCTAGCGCGCCGTTCTCCACGACTCTAGACGACGCTCTAGGTGGAGGCGCGAGATGAACTTGAGATGCCAAATCGCCGGTCCCTTTCGAGAGATCACCTCGCGACTGCAGGAACCATTGAGGCGAGCGGCCTCGGCGTCTCTGTTCTGTTGGCAGGACAAAACCTTCTTGACGAAGCCCTCGGCATCGACCTCGTTCAAGTCCAGAGCTTCCGCCGCCAAGTAGGCGGCAGCGGTAGCAGCAACCTCGTCCCGACTCTTGAGCAGAAGATCATGCTCCTGAGACTCGAGTAAGATCCTGCAGATCAACTCGTGGTGAGGAGCGAAATTCTCTCCCAGATTGTACCTCAACCGAGCGAGATCGCGTTCGATTCGCCCGTCTAGCGGGGCAGACTCGTTTGAGGCAATCCTCGACAGAGCGTAGCAGTTGACGATGAAGCGCCGAATCTGCACCTGCGCGCCTGCGTGCTCATTACCCATCGGGTGGCCCCAGAACCTCGAACGATCCAGAAGAGCAAGTAGCGCCCCAGGTGGCTGTTCGAAGCGAAGATCACAGAATCCACCAAGGACCTTTTCAAGCTCATCTGCACCCTTGAACTTGAGCAAGCGGCTGACGGCAGTCAACGCCCTGTCTTTCTCGAGCCTGACTGCCCAATAGTCGCTTTCGACCAACCGAAGCAAGAAGAGAACCGACTTCGCCCGCTCGACATAGGTTCCTCCTCCGCCCCACTGCACAAACGGCAGGGAATCAATCAGACGGCGCATCTTCACTTGCCATCCAGCCCCCTCGCCGTCAGTTCCGCCGGAGACCATCGCCCACTCCTCGAGAAAGTCGCTGAAGAAATAGACAGATGGTACGTGGCGTTCTTCTCTCTTGACGGGACAAAGACCGAAGAAGCCACTAAGAGGTTCGCCCGAACGCATCAGAATCCTGTCGACTTCCGAACTGACGTCTCTTCCCGAACTCATCGCTCTCCCCTTTTGTATGGTCTCGCGGTACTATGCCCCGCGCCGGGCAATTTGGGAGCAACGTCGCTAATATTTGAACACAAAGTCGGCCGATTGTAAAGATAAAAACAAGATATTTTTATAAAATTATGCTATAAGAATTAGGATCGCAACAACGCAATCATCGGGAGGCGTTCATTGTGAAGCTGGGTGACTCTGAGATCAAAGTCGTACTCGACAGCGGAGTGTTGGGGCTTGACGGTCTTGGCTATTTTCCGGAGCGCTTGGCGATCCTAACCGGAGAGCTAAGGCCTAGAGAACTTGCCGCAATCAGCAAGACAGTCACCTTCGGACCACACGCAGGCAATTTCCGCTGGTGGAAACCGTGGGAAAGTATTCGCTACCTAGGCAACGGCAACTACGTCAATACCTACGGTCTAACCAACCCGGGAATCGTCAAGGCATCGAAGGCACTTGGGCGATTTTGTTCGAGAGTCGATGTTCCCATCATCTCCGTCGCTTTGCCCGCACCAGAGCAAGCGGCCAAGCTTGTCGAGGCCGTCCACTCGATTCGCCCCCGACCAAGGGCGATCGAGCTCAATATCTCCTGCCCCAATGTCGAGCAGGCCCCTTTGGATAGTCTCGTCGATTCGGTTGGCGAGATCAGGGTGGCGACCAAACTACCCCTGATCATCAAGCTCGGTTACGACCAGGACTTTATCAGCATACTGGATCGGCTCTACTTCGTTCACGATGTCGCCCACCTGATCAACTCGGTCAGGTTCTCCACCGTTTTCTCTGGCAAGCCCTCTCCCCTCAAGGGTGGCGGCGGCGTCTCCGGTCCGATCATCTTCGAGTTCGCTGTAAATGCCGTCGAGGCCCTCCGAATGTCCGACTACGGCAAGCCAATCATCGGCGGTGGCGGAATAGACAGCGTCGATAAGGCTAAGACCATGCTCAACGTTGGCGCCGATGCCATCGCTATCGGCACAGCGACACACACTCGCCCCTACCTCCCCAATCACATCAAGAACGTTTTGGCGAGCTAGGCGCGAGATGACCGACGAAAAGGTCCCGGCCATTGGCCGGGACTTGTCTTTTGAGTAAAAACCGTGGAAGACCAGTTAATAAAAGAATCGATAGTTAAAGAAATGAAAGATCAAATATGTGACAAAAAACGAAAGCAGCGTCCCGCCCGTCACCTGCCAAACGCTGTGCTTGCCCAGAATAACTCTCGACCATCCGACAATTGGTGCCAATAATATCAGAGGCCAAAACCTCAGCCCGCCAAGAATCAAAATCGCCATTACCACACTTCCGGTAATAGCGGTGTGAAAGCTGATTTTCCAATAAAGCGTGATTATTGAGGCGATAGCCGTCATTATCAAGCCGGAAAAAGCATAGACAAAAAATTTTTCCGGAACCTTCAGAAAATAGAGGGTCAAGGAAAGCACCAGTAATGATGAAACAAAAACCACCAAGAAAAGCGGTCTTTCCTTTCTTTCGGTCAAGTCAATATCACTTACCCATCCCAGTTTATAACTCACAGCAAAAAAAATCAGGGGCACAAAAATCAAAAACGGCGAAACAGTCACCAGCCACGAAAATCCTTCACTCAAGTCGCTCGAATACCAAAAGGTCAGAAACACGAAAAACACCGTAGCCACCAATGGTGGGAAAAACGCCCAAGAAATAATCTCGGCCAAATTGTGCGAAAAAGACTGCTCCGTCTGATTATTTATTTTTTTCATTTTTTAAATTCTAAACCGTTTAAAAATTTTCTCAACAGGCATAAATAAATACTTGGTTGCGGTCGCTCTGAATGTGTAAATCAAAAGTGCCCCAAGCGCTCCGGAAATTGCGCCACCGATTATGTCAAGGGGGAAATGAACTCCCGCCACTACTCTAAAGAACGTGATCAAAAGGGCATAGAGCAAAAACCAATTTGCCCCGCGTTTCCAGCCCAAAAGATAAAAACCAAATGTCAGGGCGAAAAGCGCCGTTGCGTGATCTGAAGGAAAAGAATAATCTGGCCGATGAAAAAGCAACTCCTGGCCTCCTAACACGGATAAATCCGGTCTGGGCCTAAACCAAATAAAATTTGGCACCAACCACTTAGTTATCACAAACCACGAGAATATCGTCCCCAAAAAAGATAAAAATATCTCTTTCCTTCTTTTTCTGAATTTAAACCAGATAAATATCAATAAAATAGGTAGTAAATAAACAAGATAAACGGCGAAAAACTTCACAATACCATCAACAAAGGGCGATTGACCCACAAAAAAAGAATTGACAAAGCGCAAAATGCTCTGGTCGATTTGCAAAATATTCACGAAGAAATTATATCAAAAATCGTTCAGTGACAAAACTGCCAGCCCAAGCAAGACGTGTCGCAAAATGATATAATATAAAATACAAGGTCATAATTTAAAGGTCATAGGTCAAAAGTGAATGTCAAAAGTGAAAAGTCAGATATAAGACAAAGATGCTATAAATTTAGCTTAGAAATTATTGAGTTATCCGATAAGCTACCTCAGAAAAGAAGCTCTTGGGTAATCGCCGACCAAGTTTTAAGATCGGCAACTTCTATAGGAGCAAATTTAATTGAAGCGCGATCGTCAAGCTCGAGGCTAGAGTTTAAAAAATTCTACGAGATCTCACTTAAAAGTACCAATGAAACAATTTATTGGCTCGGCTTACTGAAAGATAGCGGATTGGTTAATGAAACAGACATCAATCCATTAATACAGGAGGCGGTCGAACTAGGAAAAATGATCGGATCTGCAGTAATTAAACTAAAATCAAAAAAATTCTAAAATTTTTACATAAACTTATTACATTTGACTTATGACTTCTAACATAAATAAATACATCCGAGAGTTCTTGGAATATATCGAGCTAGAGAGGGGCCACAGCCAGCTGACCATTAGAAACTATGACGCCTATTTAAACAAATTTGCCGACTTCGCCAAGCAAAACGGTGTCACATCTACCGAAAAAATAGATCTCGAACTTATCAGAAAGTGGCGGCTGGAACTGCATCGCAAGGGACTGGGCGTCAAAACCTTGAATTATTACATGATTGCCTTGAGAAGTTTCTTGAAATATCTTTCCAAAATGGATATCGCCTCTCTCGCTCCGGAAAAAATCGAACTGGCAGACACGCCGGAAAGACAGATAAATTTTTTGGAAGAAAATGAACTCTCAAGACTAATCGAAGCATTTCAAGACAAAGACATTTTGGAGAGAAGAAACAGGGCCATCATTGAACTGCTTTTTTCCACCGGTCTTAGAGTCGGAGAGCTGGTGGCGCTTGATAAAAGTCAAATCAACGTAGATGAGGGCGAGGTTTCTGTTTCGGGCAAGGGAGGCAAAAGAAGAGTTGTTTTCATATCTGATGGAGCAAAGAAATGGCTCAAAAAATATCTTGACTCGAGGCAAGATCGCGACAAAGCTCTCTTTATCAAAGTTCCGGACGCAAAAAAACAAAAGGACGACGAGCAAGAAAATGGCCGACTGACTACCAGACAAATAGAGAGAATCGTCCAAAGCGCCGCCAAGCGAGCAGGGATCGTCAAAAAAGTCACTCCTCATGTTTTGCGCCACAGTTTTGCAACCGACCTTTTGCGTGGCGGCGCTGACCTTAGGTCCGTTCAAAGCATGCTCGGCCATTCATCCGTCACCACAACTCAAGTTTACACCCACGTCACAGACAAACACTTGCGAGAAATCCATAAAAAATTCCATAATAAAAAAGCTGATCGATAGTGGTAAAAACTGCTTTATACAGTTACAAAAATGAATCAACTATTATAATATATTTAAGATGAACAATATTTTTGAACTTTACAAAACGGCAATGGAGAAAATCCCCCTTGCTTGGCAATATCCCCTTGCCATAATAATTTTACTAATAATCATTTTTTCTTTTTTAAAATTTGTCAAAAAAAATCTGCTCTGGATTATTATCTTCATTGCGCTTTTGCCCGCTTCATACCCAGCGATCATTACTCTTTATGAAGGTGCGAAAAAACTACTTGAAAAAATTCCCAAATAAATTACTATGAAAGCAACAAAGATTTGACCGAAGGGGCCCCCTACGCCCAACTCCCTTCTCCTTCGGTCAGACGCAAACGGTTCGCAGCGCAGCGTGCCTGCCCCCCGCTACGCTGCGAACCGTCCCCAGGCCGGCCGCTCGATGGACCGGCCTTATCATTTGCCTTAAACTACTGGTAAAACTTGACAAAACAGGTAGAATGGATACAATCGTCAGATCGCAAAAGTCGATCAATTTAGGGAACGAAAGGTTGAGGCAAATGCTGAGAGGACTGTGGGGAGCCGTGTCCGTTCGCCTCGGCAACGGTCCGTCGCATCTGGCTCATCAGGGAAGAGTCAACTGCGACGGAACACCGCTAGCGACCTGTCCAGGCGCTGTTGCGCTTGCACCTCCTAAGAGTCCCGCCTGCCCAAGGTGCACCGCACTTTGGGCACAAGGCCCCAGAAGCTGCGAGTGTTGCGGTATGGGCATGCGCGTCGACGTACGCCAGTGCCCTCACTGCGGCGCACCGACAACTGTGGACTGACGTTTTCTGGTTCGCGCAGAAAAAGCGGGCCACCCATCGCCCCAGGGTGAGTCGAGACCTTGGGACGAGCTCCACCGCACGCGGCGAACGTCGCCGAAGAGACTCGCGCGCGCGGACCACTGCCCCCGCAGTGGCGAGGGTCCGGCAAGCTTTTCACAAGCGAAGCCGGACCCCTTTTTTTATAAAATAAACC
>MWBO01000065.1 GCA_002071685.1 candidate division WS2 bacterium ADurb.Bin280
GGTTCGAAAATTGATTCCAAGGGTGGTGGCTATTCATACAATAGTGGACCAGGGCTTGGCACAGGTGACTCCCATGGTTTTCAGGGTGCAGGAGCAGGACATGGTGGTAAAGGCGGGGATGCCAGGTTAAATCTTGGTATCGGTGGAGCCAGTTATGGAAGTACACTTTTGCCTGTGACACTTGGATCTGGGGGGTTTGCATCCGGTGGTGGTAGTGGTGGTGGAGCAATATATTTTGAAATTGGCGGGAATTCAGTGATAAATGGTGATATTGATGCCTCTGCTAATGATGCGGTAGCGGTTGGGTCTGCTCGTGGGTCTGGTGGGTCTGGTGGTAGTATTTTTATTAAAGCAGATAGTATTTCGGGTAGTGGAAATATATTGGCAAATGGAGGAGCAGGTATTCAGTACTCAGGTGGTGGTTCTGGCGGCAGGATTGCTCTTTATGGCGATGTTACTTCTTTTCCCTCAAATCAAATTTCTGCAGTAGGTGGTGCTCATGGTGGATCTGGGGGGCAAGACGGAGAAACCGGTACTATCTTTATTTACAATGTGGCAACTGGTGATGTAACTGCTTCAAACGATGTGACCTTCGAAGCGACTCAAGGATTAAGCCCCGATGGATCATTTCGAGATGACGGTGTTTATTATTTTAATAATTTTACGGTTAGCGATAACGCTACCGTTACCATCGCTTCCTATTACAGCGATGAAAACGACGGGCGAGGCGTAACCTTAAATATCGCCGGCAACCTAACTGTTGAGAGTGGCTCAACCATTTCTGCTGATGAACAAGGCTTCTCCGGCTCTGTTGGCGCAGGCAAGGGCTTAGGAAGCGGCAATGTGAGTGGGAGCGGTGCGAGCTATGGCGGGCTTGGAGGGCCATCCTACAATCTGATCGCTCCAGGTTCAGTTTACGGATCAGAAAGCGCCAGTTATCCGTACATGCTTGGAAGCGGGGGCGGCGCTGGCCATAGTGGAGTTGGTGGAAGCGGGGGTGGCGCGATAACTCTTAGGGTTATGGGAGATGTAGTTGTTGACGGTGAAATTAGTGCCGATGGCGGAGTTGGTAGTGGTGGATTTTCTTCCTGGCGACCCGGTGGTGGCTCAGGCGGGAGTATTTTTATAGTCTGTAGCTCAATATCTGGTACCGGTACAATAGTTGCTTCTGGCGGTGACGGTTTAGGAGATGTTAACTTTGGTTCTGGCGGTGGCGGCGGTGGCAGAATATCGATAGTTTATTCAACTTCTCAAAATATGTCCACTGGAAATATTACTGCGCCCGGTGGTGCGGGTGGAGGAGGAGTGGCCGCCAGAAATGGTTCTTCAGGGACTGTTAATATCACTCAAAGAACTTTGCCAGCTGCAAATTTTTCATTAAAAAATCCCAACAATAATTCTACGCAATATACAAATACTCTTGATGTGACTATTGAGCCAGTAGAGGAAGACGTCAGTCAATATAGCGAATCGGGAAGCGGCAGTAATCTAGTCCCGGCATTTTATGATTCAAGCTGGAAGAATATTGAGAATGGAGTATTACTCTCTGCTGGTGAAGGTGAAAAAACCGTTGGCGCATGGCTAAAAGATGCCGATCAGCTAATTAGTTCACAAGTGGGCCAAGCAACCATTACCTTGGATTTAACAGATCCGATTGTTGACGTCGACGAAATTGCAGATCAGACCGAGCAAGCATCAGCTACAATCAGCGGAAATATAAGTGACGCTCTCTCCGGACTGGATCGAGCTACGATTTCGACAACACAAGCCCAAAGTATTATGGGCTTGAGAGACAACAAATATTCTGTTTTTTCTGAGGAGCTAACAATAGATGAATCCGGAAATTTTGAAATAAATTGGGACTTAAACCCCGGCGAAAACGAGATAACAATAACCGCTTATGATCAGGCAGGAAATGAGACTTCGCAAACATTAAATATTTACTCTTCGCAAACCTCCCCCACACCCACTCCCTTGCTGGCACCATCCCCCACCTCTACAGCCCAGCCGCAAGATCAGGCCGAATCTAATCCGAGCGCATCATCAACCGCCACGACTTCGCAAGAAGCGTCTTCAGACTCTCGAGTAGCATCCGATGGCGAAGACATTGGTGGCATAGCTTTACTGCCATCAGATAGCGCAAGTGAAATTACCAGTGAAAAAGAGATGCTCACAGGAAGTAACGAAAGCACATTAGACAGCGAAAAAAGAACCAGCACTCAAGAAAAATCTGCCGAAAAAAATAAATACTTTTTTATGATAGCAATTCTCATATTGATCGCCATAATTCTGATTGCCTTGGGAATTAAAAAAAGAATGAGCTCAAGCGCCAGATAGTCACATGAATCAGAGTTCTTTTTCTCCAAACTCTTCGTTTAAAATTCCAACGTGAATATCAAGTGCTGCTGTCGCTCCCTGCCCCCCGGCAATGATCGCCTGATCAACTCCATCATTGCAAGGCCCTATAGCATACATTCTGTCTATAGAAGAACGATAATTACGATGATTTACGACGATAAATCCTTCATCATTTCTTTGTGGATTGGCATTCCCCTTCTGCAAAAAACCATCAAGACGTTCGTAGCCAAGAGTGGTAAAAATGACTTCAGCTTCTACTCGCTGACCATCGTCCAAGATTATTTCCTTTAAAAAACCTTCCCGGCCGACTAGTTCGGATATCTTCGAAAAATACACCAAAACATCCATCTTTTTTAATGCAGAAACGATTTGCTTACTAAAGTCGAAATCTTTTTTGGATGGAATTACACTTAATAATGGCGGCTTCTTCATATAAGCAATTTCTCTTGCCAGCTTGAGTCCGTAGTCGTCAACTGCAACAATGGCGGTTTTTTTATTTCGGTTTTCATGCCAATCACAAGTAGAACAGTGAAATATCGAATGATCAAAGTATGGCCCCAATCCCTCAATCGGCGGCATTTTGTCAACTAAACCAACAGCAATTACTAGATAATCGCACTTAAATACTCGACCTAACTTGGTGTAAACATAGAAAATATCGCTTTTTTTACCCACACCGATGACCTCGTCGTTGACAAAATCAACTCCGTAGAAATCAAGCTGTTTTTTTATTTTTCTCAACAGCTTTTTGCCATTTGGACGCCCCTCAAGACCAATGAAATTATTAATGCCGGTCGCCATGGAAGTTCTGCCCTTGATGTCCCCTCCTGCATCGATGATTTTGACGCGATAATTAAATCGCTTCAAATAAATAGAGCAAGAGGCACCGGCTGGACCAGCCCCTATAATAATAATGTTTGGTTTGACCATAAAACAATTTCATCAATTTTAACTCATTTTGCCAAAATTTTCATCATTTTGATATGTCAAAAAGTAAATTTACTTTTACTTGGCTCTCGAGGCCGGCTACGCCCAAGGGACTCTCACGCGCTTCGCTTCGCTCGCTTCTCAAAACCCACGGTTTTGAGTAATTTCCTCCAACGGAAAAACAGCTGTTTTTCCGACCCTTTTCGTGTTCGAGTCCGACGCGAAACAAAACTAACTAAAAAAGCCGGTCATAAGACCCGCTTTTTTAGTTGGCTCTGGAGGTCGGACTCGAACCGACAACCCACTGGTTAACAGCCAGTTGCTCTGCCATTGAGCTACTCCAGAATAAAATGAATGTCAATCTTCGATTCTCTTATTTAAAAATACTCTTCCAAAACCTGTTTTAAAATACTTTTCTCTTTCAATAGCTTTTATACGACTTCTACACCCTTCAAAATAAATAAGTCTAAAAGGGGCTCTCGCTCTCGTTGAAGCTACCTTACAGTTGTTATGCTGTTTTAATCTGAGACACAAATCCTGTGTATGACCATAGTTGTATTTGCGATCTCTTAAACTCTCTAATACATACGTAAACCAAAACTTTTTCATAAATAATTTATGAGCCCCGCCTGCCAACGGCTGAGCCGTAGGCGATGGCGGGCAGGTACTCCAGAATAAAATTTTTAATGAACTGAAGATATATTAACCTTTTAATAAGCAAAAATCAATAATCAATCGTTGATTATTGTATGGTTTGTGATAGCTTGGTATCGAGAGGCATCCCGATTGGAGGAGTTGAAATGCTTGGTCGCCTTGCGGGAGTTAAGATTGCCAACCTGCCGGAGGACGAACGAGACACTGCACAAAGGTACAGGTGCGGCGTCTGCCCGCACACCCAGCAAGTCCTGCTAGCGCTGGAGCTTGCGGGCCTGCGCGAAGAAGACTTCTGTTGTTGCTGGAGGACCAATCACGTCAGCAACATCGGCTTCCTGTCAGGGAGAGAGGGCACGGACTACATCCCTCAAAGATGTTGCTGCATAGCTGCTTTGTGCCTTCTGGGAGTCCTGAATAGAGAAGACCGTAGCAAGGCAGGTGATTTGATCGAGAAATACGGGCATGTGTTTTCTCGACTAGAACTCACCATCGCCCAAGGTCATGTCAATCAGACTGACGCGAAAAGTCTCATTGCTCTCTGGGGTGAAGTTCTGGATTACAGAGAGGAAGGGCTTGGCAATCGCACCCCCGCCATGGTCGGCGGTTGCGTCGAGGCGCTTCTCGAGAGCGTCAGTACCTGTCCGGTTCAGCCCAAAGAGGACTTCGACGGACGTCGCTCGTAAACCCCCGCCGTCCCCGGCCCGCCAATAGGTGTCACCACCCTTGAGCGGGCCGTCTGTTTTTTTAAACAAAAACTTTTGATACCTCATCGTAATATAAATGATATAATTAATTTATGGAGCAAACGTTTCTTGTAGAGTTTGGTTTAATTTTGACTGTTGCCACGATTTTAGGAATTATGGCAAAACTGCTAAAGCAACCCTTGATACTGGCCTATCTTCTAACCGGAGTGATAGTCGGACCATTTGCTCTGGGACTTATCAAAAATATCGAAATAGTCGAAGGCCTCGCTTCCATAGGTATAGTTTTCCTTCTTTTTTTTATAGGACTTGAACTCAACCCTAGACGACTGATCGAACTTGGCAAGAGCGCTCTGACGATAGCTTTGGTTCAAATTTTAATCCTAGGGAGCATTTATTACTTTGCTTGCTTGGGACTTGGACTTTCGGGGATGGGCGCGATCTATCTGGCCCTCGCGCTGACTTTTTCATCGACCGCCATCATTGTCACACTTTTATCAAACAAAAAAGATCTTGAAAGCTTGCATGGAAAAATTCTGGTAGGCATACTATTGGTTCAAGATTTTGTCGCCGTCGCTATGCTCGCGATTTTCCCCGGAATCGGGGAAAACGGAGGAATCGGGTTTTCTTCCGCGACGACGCAAATTATCATTAAGGCCCTGATCCTTTTTGCCCTGGTTTTTCTTGTGGGAAAATTCATTCTTCCACCCATTTTCGCAAAAATCGCCAAATCGCAAGAACTTCTATTTATATCCTCGATAGCGTGGTGCTTTATTCTTGTTGTTTTGTCTTTTGGGCTGGGATTTGGCAGTGAAATAGGTGCATTTTTGGCTGGAATTTCCCTTGCCCCCCTGCCTTTTAGCGCTCAAATCTCGACTAAGACCAAGCCCTTGAGAGATTTTTTTCACACAATGTTTTTCGTTTATCTTGGCTCAACGCTGGTCTTTGCTGATGTGGAAAAAATTGCCGTCCCCTCACTGCTTTTCTCGCTCATCATTCTAATACTTAATCCGATAATAATAATCATAACAATGTCTATAATCGGGTTTAGGAAAAAAACCAGCTTCCTAACCGGTATTTCTCTAACTCAAATTAGCGAATTCTCTTTCATCGTAATAGCCGCAGGAAATAAACTTCAGATACTGCCTAGCGAAACCATGACGCTTACGTCAATGGTCGCTATAATCACCGTCTTTGTCTCAACTTATTTGATATCACATGCATCAAAAATATTTCGTATTCTGTCCCCATATCTTGGATTTTTAGAATCTGGCAAAAAGGGTGAAACACTGATGAGATTGCCGGAAAAGTTAAAAAACCACAATGTCCTTATCGGATATCACAGGATCGGAGAAATACTTCTTGATACACTCAGGCAACAAAAAAAGGAAACCGTGGTCATTGATGTGGACCCTGCAAGAATAAATAAATTAATTGATATGGGGGAAAACTGTATTTATGGCGATGCAACAGATTCCGAGCTAATGGAAAAAATCAATCTTAGCGAAGCATCAATGGCAATCTCGACCCTTGATAAACTGGAAGAAAACAAAATTCTGATAGATTATTATCGAAACGAGAACAAAAAAATCACTCTCATAATGGTCAGCGAAGATGTTGACGACGCGCTTGAACTATACGAAAAAGGCGCCGA